>JAHKZS010000030.1 GCA_020626545.1 bacterium | reverse complement strand
GCTTTTTTTGGTGCGGATAACAGGACTTGAACCTGCATGAAATTGCTTTCACATGGACCTGAACCATGCGCGTCTGCCAATTCCGCCATATCCGCATTTATGAAATTGTTGTGAGTTTTGCAGGATATAAAGACGGATTTGCAAGTTCACCGATGTGGTGTGACCTGAACCGTACGCGTCTGCCAATTCCGCCATATCCGCATATGTATTTAAATAAAGCTTAAACCTATATCTGTTAATTTGTTTTGTGTTTTAAACTGAACGCTCTTCCAGCCCAAAATATAGTTTTAAGTGATAAGCGGTAAATACTCTCATATTTTTACACGCCTGAGAGTCGGCGAGGCGGAGCGCTTGCTTAATCCGCATATTGTAAACTCAAATTTTTACACGGGTGAGTTTTTCCCTGAGTTATTGACCGCCGTTTTTGGAATTTTTATATAGTAGAAGTGTTCCAAGGCGGATTCGGCACTCGGGGCTCCCGAGGCGGAGCGCTTGCTTAATCCGCTGTTGAATAAAATTCAACTCACTTATTATATCAAATAACAAGTGAGTTGTCAATCTTGCGAAGATGCCGGATTTTAGATTATTTATTAAAATCCCTTATCTCTTATTTCTTTATTCGAAATTTGAAAATCGGCGTATTTATTTAAATCGCTGAGCGTAATCTCGTGTCCCATAATTCTCGTCGATAGGGGAGCTAGCTCCATATAATCGCCGTAGTGGTTCGTGAGGTACTCTTTATACTTAGCGGGTACGGGCATTTTATAGCCGTTAAAGTCGAGGCGTATTTCGTTATCGAGGAAGGTTTTATCGAAACCGCCTTTGTGAACGCTTTTGCCCATTCCGTCGTAGAGGTACTTCGCTCTCTTTTTATGCTTAAACATCTCGAGCGTAAAGAGCAACATTCTCATCGAGAATCTAAGCGGAAAAACATTCTTTAAAAAGTTGGTTATAACCGACTGGAATCTGTTTCCGTTTTCGGCTTTTCTGTGGTTCCATTTATTGAACACACACGCCAGCCAGAACAGCGTGAGCTTGCTGTGAATCTTCTGGCCGAGCTTAGAGTTAGCGGTCTTGTCGTGGGCGAAAATATCGAACGCGAAGCCGTTATTCATACCCTTGTGGTTCTTGGAAAAGTCGGTCGCGAACATCGTATCGGTTAGCCTGAGCTTAGCGTAGGCGTAGTTGTAGGTTTTATCCTTTTTAGGATCCTGAAGAATCATACCCTCGGGCAATTCGTCGGGAGCTACTTCGAGGAACTTATCGTAATCCTCCCTGAGCATCATAATATCTACGTCGTCATCCCACGGTATAAAGCCCTGATGTCTTGCCGCGCCGAGTAAGGTTCCTCCGCCTAAGTACCAGGTTATGTTGTGCTTTTTACAAATCTTATCGACCTCGAGCAGATACGCCATAAGTACATTCTGAATGGCGTTGAGCCTTCCCATATGCTCGTGGGCAAATCTGAAATCGTCCACATTTTCCTTGCGGTAACTCATAACGCTGAGTTCCAAAGCGGTTTTAAGGTCGATGGTAGGGGAGTAGTCCTTGAATCTTATCTTACCGCAGTTGAGTTCGTTGCCCTCAAAACTGCCGTCTGTTGTCATTTTAATTTTAGCGTTACCGCCGAAAATATCGTGCAGCATAGCGGCGAAAGTTCCTGTCGATACTGTCGAGTCGATTCCGCTGACGTTGTAAATTCCGTTTAAATTCTTATCGTAAAGGTAGTAGAGCGCGCCGAAAACGTCCTTCATATACACGAAAGAAATCTTGTTATCGGTGCTGTAGAGCTCAACTTCCGAGCTTTCGGCTACCGCCATAAAAATATCCTCAACGCCGTTATATATACCGCTTCCGGCGCCGAGAATAACTCCCGTTCTGAGCGCGGCGCTGTTTAGGTTCTTAGTCTTTTCGGCAAAAATGCTCTCGATAGAGCGCATTATCTTTACGCTGAAGCTGTCCTCTTTACCCATCTCGGTTTCGGCGAACGCGCGGAATTTATTTTCGCCCTTGCCGTAAACTCTGCTGTCCGAGAGCAGAATTACTTTCTCCGCCTTATGCTTTTCGGCGAGCGCTGTTACTGTTGTTACGGCTTTTACCTCGTTTTCGATTGTCTCGAAAGACGGCTTAATCTTCGCTCCGCATAAGCCCGTATGAATCACGATATCGGGCTTGCGTTTTATATTTTCGATATAATCTATATCGCTGTAAACTAAGTCCTCGCGCTCTAAAGCTTCGGGGATTATTTTATTCTCAAAGCCCTTTTCGTTGGAACAGAGTATAACCTTCGCGTGCAAATCGAGCTTATCGTTAAGACATTGAATCGTATACGCCAGAGCGAGCGCCGTTTCTTTACCCGAGATAAGTATAGCCTTGTCCCTGAGTTTATCGGGCTTATTTTCGTCCATAGCGGGACTCATAGCCCAGTCGAACTGGAATACGTTAAGTATTTCTTTCATCAGCATAAAACTCACCTCACTCCCTAACTTCGTAAAGGTTTTTAACCGCTCTTACTATTCCGTCCTGAAGCTCAACCTCGGGCGTAAATCCGAGCGATTTCAGCTTATTGTTGTTTAGGTTGTCAATAGTCGGAGCCATAGGAGATAGGAAGTTTTCTTTATCCTTATAAACTACCTTAATTCCGAGATTTTCGAAAAGCTTTACGCAGTACTGAGCGATAATATCGTTGCTCGCGATATATCCCGAGGATATATTATAAACCTCGCCGCTCTCGCCGAAGAGAAGAACTTTTAGTAAAGCGACAGCCGCGTCGGTTACGTAGATATAGCTTCGAAGCGTTTTATCCTTATTTTTTATTTCAATATTTTTCTTATTGGCAACAGTGTTGAAAATATTAAAATAACCGTCGTCGTTACCGGACTCTTTGTATCCGAAAACCTGACACATTCTCGAAAGCTTAATATCGAGGCCGTATTCCTTAGCGGCAACTTTCGCGGAGGTATCCATAAGTCTTTCGAGTTGAATATTAAAGTTCTCGGTCTTGTAGCTGTCGCAGTAGCCGAAATCGGCTTCCGAAATAGAATCCTTGCCGTTAAAAACGTCGCCGTAGATTTCAGAACCGCAGTTGATTACCGCGCTTGCCTTAGCGGCTCTGATGTAGTTTATTATATTAATTACCTCGGTTTCAAAGCAGGGTTTATCTGTATTGATAACATAATCGCAACGCTCGTTAATCATAGAAAAATCTTTGCTTACAATAAACTCAATATCCTGACGCGCGGTTAACTTGCCGTACTCGGTAAAAATCGAGTCGTCCTTATCTACCGCGACAACCTTGATGTTTGTATCGTAGAGGTCGTTGCTTATAAGCAGGGCGCATACTATATAATATCCGAGCATTTCAGCAGCGCTGTTTACCAAAACAGTCTTACCCTTGAATACAGAAAAGTTAATATCGCTTTCCGTAACGCGCTTAATATCGTCATAAAGATTGTTCGGTAAAAGTAATTTTACTTCGTTTTCCATACCTTACTCCTGTTTATACAAGATATGCCGGCTGGTTTGCCGGCATAATTTAGTTATTTATTTTCAGTGTTTTCAGCTTTATCGCCGTAATGCTCCTTGCGGAAATTCTCAAGGTCGCTTGTGTACTGGGCTAAATCGGCTTCGAGTGTTTCAAGGCGCTTTTTATGCTTGGGAAGTACATTCTCAGCAGCTTTTATATCTTCAGCGTTATCGGAAGTGCTTATAAGCTTTTCGAGCTTAGCGATTTTCTTTTTACGCTTTTCAATCTGCATACTTCTCTTGTCGGTAAGGTAAACTAAGTGAGTTTCCTTAGTAGGACCGTCAAAGATAATATGTCCTTTTTTCATATAGATTGAACGCTCGCAGATTTCCTCAACCTGAGCCGCGTTATGACTTACGAAAAGAACTGTAACGCCTGTTTCGATAATCTCGCGGATTTTATTCTTACATTTAGCTTTAAACGCCGCGTCGCCGACAGCTAAAGCCTCATCGACTACGAGAATATCAGGCGAAATATTTACGTTAATAGCGAAGCCTAAACGCATTTTCATACCACTGGAGTATGTTCTTACAGGCTGGTCGATGTACTCGCCGAGCTCAGCGAACTCAACAACTTTTTCCTCGATAACCTTGATAGCGTCGTCGTCGAGACCGAGGATATAACCCTTGAGGTAGATATTCTCTCTACCCGTCATTTCGATAGAGAATCCCGCTGTAAGCTCGAGCAGCGCCGCAACCATTCCCTTGACCTCAACAGAACCCTCGTCGGGGAAGTTAACGCCTGTAACGGTTTTAAGAAGGGTGGATTTACCGCAGCCATTATCGCCCATAATACCGACAGCCTCGCCCTTATGAACCTCGAAGCTCACGTGATCTAAGGCGCGGTGAAGGATAGGATTTCTCGGCTTGATAAAGAGAGCGCGGAAACGTTCCTGATCGCTTTTATAAAGAGTGTATGTCTTACACACATTATCAAATTTAATTACCGGGGCGGAAGCCATATCGACTTCCTGACGGTTCATATTCTGAAAAAATTCACTCATTATGGTTCTCCTTAAAAAACGTGATTATAATACATCGGGGATTTTCTTTCTGAGACGGTTGTAGTTGAAGATACCCAGGAAGAACAGAGCGAAAAATTCTACGAGGAAGATTACTAATTCGGTTCTGAACTCAAAGAAGAATCTGTCGTATAAGAAAGCGTTTCTGTAGCCGTTTACGAAGAAGTTGATCGGGTTAAACAGCATAATAGTGTCGAGCGGTTTCGGAAGGTCGTAGGAGTTGTAGATAACGCCTGTGAGCCAGAATATACCCGACATAATAGAAACGATAGCGTTTTCCATATCGCGGCTGAACGCGCACATCGGCGCCGTACTCCATGATAAAAACAGGAAGAATAAGAACATCAGCGGCATATAGAAGAATATCTGTAAGTTGTACCAGCTTGTACCCCACATAAGAGCTACGATAACGTACATAATAAGCGACAGCGCTAAGTGTACATACAGACGCGCTATAGAGGTGAACGTCATAATAGTCGATACGGGGAAGTTGATTTTAGTTACATACTGTCTGTTTAATCTAATTTCTTTAGCGCCCTTGGTAATACTTTCCGAGATAAAGAACCACGGAATAAAACCTACGAGCATAAATAAAAATCGGTCGAACGACAAGTTGTGTCCGTGAATAAGTACATCTACGTGGCCGAGTTTTTTAATACCGATAGAAAACGCGAACCAGTAAACAAAAAGTGTAAACGCGGGTTTTACTACTGCCCAGAAAGGACCGATAGCGGCGCCCTTATATGTCTTTATAAGTTCTGTTTTAGCAAGCACGAAAATCTGCTTACCAAAATCCTTATGTTCGTTGATAATATCTTTCAGAAAAACTATTATCATCGCCCCCTCTTTTTAGGAAAAAATATATATCTGTTTAACACTACTATTATATACCTTTTACAGTATTTGTCAATTCAAAAAAATAATGACGGATTACTAAATCCGCCATCATTTTTTGTTATTTATTACTATAAATTATTGCCAGTTTTTGCTTGAGTTATCGTACGTCTGTCCGCTGGAGGTCGGAACGTCTAAATCGTCGGTCTGAGCGCCGCCGTTATCGTTGAAGATAACCTTGTCGTATTCGGAGGGGATAAGGTAGGTGTATCTACCCTGATCGTCCTGTTCCATCTGGACTCCGGGCCATTGATTCGGGCCTGATGTACCTGTCCAGAAATAGATGTAAGGATTACTCCAGTTAGCGCTGTTTTCGAGGTAAACTCTTGTTCCGTTCTCAACGGGAGCTTCTGTCGGAGTTTCGGTCGCAGCCTCGGTAGGAGCGGGCTGAGTAACGGGAGCCGCCGTTACAGGCTGAGTTTTATTGTATGCTTCGCCTGTTTTAGAGTCGTGCTGTAGTCTGGCTGAGTACTTCTGAATAGCGGTAGCGTCCTTAATCGAGATTACGTTATCGCCGTTTACATCCGCTAAAGGCTGATAAGCCGCGGGAATTGTATCTAAGGAAGCGATGTGCTTCTGGATAGCTGTAGCGTCTTTTACGGAGATAGTTTTATCGCCGTTAACGTCGCCGTAGATTCCGTCTGTTCCTACGGGAGTGGTTACAGGGGCTACAGTCGGTTTTACTGTAGCCTGAGTAGAGGGAGCGATTGTAGTCGGCTGGGGAGCGGGTTCGTCGCCCGAGGCTTCGATAAGGATTGTGCCGTTAGCTCCGCTGTTAAATGTAACCTTTCCGCCCGAAACTGTAGCTGTTTTGCCATCGTAAGCGTTTGTTACAACT
>JAHKZS010000240.1 GCA_020626545.1 bacterium | reverse complement strand
TTACCGACGCCTTTTTCTTTACGGCGATTGATTTTACATATTTTTTAGCGGATTTAGCCTGAGCGTTTACCGCGAATACACATACGCACATTACCGCCGCGAGAATTACGCTTAAAAGTTTTTTCATATTTATTACACACCTTCTTAAGATTTATTTTACCTAGGAGTCTTCGGGAATATTTTTTATAATCGTAAGCACGTTTTTACCGTCCGCGCGCTCGTATGAATACTCATCGGCGATCGAGAAAGTTAAAAATCTTCCCAATCCGCCTACTGCGGTATCCCTATCGTACTCGTCTATATCAATAACATTTTCGGACGAATTAAACGGTATACCACTGTCCGAGAAGGTCATAATAACCTTTCCCCCGCCGGATTTAACGGTAAAATCAATCTCTCCCGTTTTATCCTCATAGGCATAGGAACAGATATTTACGAAAACTTCCTCAGCCATCAGGTTAAGCTGAAAACGTAAATCCTCGGAAATATCGAGCTTCTCAATAATTTCATTAACCTTTTTAAGATTTTCTTTTTTGGACTCAACACGCAAGCTCTGAGTATTTTCGGGGTTCAACTTAAGCGCGAGCATAGTTATATCGTCAGCCTGCTCGGCTCCGCCGGCGAAAGTTTTAATTTCTTCGAGCATATCGTCCAATAGACTCTCGGCGTCACAATTGTAATGGTTTTTCAGACACGCTTCAATTCTATCCTCGCCGAAGAAACCTCCTTCTTTATTCTGGGCTTCCGACACGCCGTCGGTGTACATAAACAAAAGGTCTCCTTCGTTTAGCTTTATTGTAAACTCCTCGTACTCAGCGTTATTGAATATTCCCGCCGCGACTCCGTGCTCTCCGTCGAGCGTTATAAGCCTGTCGGATAAAACATAAGGGTTATTATGCCCCGCGTTAGAATAGGTGAGCTCGCCGGTTTTAGGATTATAAATAGCGACAAACGTAGTTATAAACATCAAATTCGGGTTATGAGCGGCAAGGTGGTTATTGTAGTCGAAAAGAATCTTACTCGGCGACGCTCCCGACTCGGCGTAATTACTCAACAAAGTTATCGCGCTGGACATAAAGAACGCTCCGGTAATACCTTTTCCCGAAACATCGGCGATAATAACAACGATATTCCCGTTATCTAAAATATGGTAATAATACAAGTCGCCTCCGACATCGCGCGCGGGGAGCATAGACGCGCGGATAGATACCGTATCGCTTTGGAAAGACTGCGGTTCCAGAAATCCCATCTGGATATTTTTAGCGATATTGAGCTCGGCTTTTTGGCGGTTTAATTCCGACAGCTCGGTTATGAAACGATCAATATCCTCCGCCATAGTGTTAAAAGCGTCGGACATTTCGGCTATTTCGTCTTTGCCCTTTACAGGGAGCTTTTCGAAAAAGTCGCCCTTCTGGGACACAAACCCTTTCATCCTTTCGCTTATCAACCTAAGCGGTTTAGACACTCTGAAATAGAGTATTAAGCCTGTTGAAACCAAAATCAATATCGTGACAAAAATAGTTATAAAGATAATGGTGTTGAATTGTTGGTTAAAGGCCTGCATTATACTCGTGATAGAAACTTCCGCGCAGACAATACTCTCGGTTTTTTCAACGAATTTATGCGTCTTTGATGAGAGATATTTTTCTACGGGAGTGTAACAGATAATAGTATCGTCATATTGATTACTCTCGTGGAGCATTACTTCCTTTACGCCTTTATAGGCTCTTATCTGCTCATCCTTAAGCTTGCCTTTAGCGACATATCCCGAATACCTGTTAACTTTAAATTCCTTAGCGGCGTTAGCGCCGTAACCTCTCGCGAGGTACAACTCGTCCTTATTCTTTAAGTCGGGTTTTATTACGTACAGATATGTAATATCGAGGCTGTCGCAATAATCGTTTAGATATTGCGAGCCGTCCTTGTAATTATTAATATTATTCGGATCATAAAACTCAAACAAATCCGCTGCGGTTTTCGCGGCGTACCGCACGTGTTCGGTAGCGTCCTTAACAGTGTTATCGTAAGTGAACTTATACATAACGGACAGTAACGCTATTTCGGCAAGAGTTATTATAATCAATAATCCGATTATAAATTTTCTAAAAACAGAATGTCTCATAAATATTTTCCCCTTAAGACATCTTTATTGCCTTATTATACATTAAAAAACCGAGGTTGTCACTAACATAATCCGATAAAATTAAATTAATAATGACAAATCGTAAAATATATGATATAATCGACAAAACGAGTATTTTAGGAGAATAACGTATGAATATAAATACTACAAAATCCGGCAATACCCGCACTATGGCGGTTGAGGGCAGAATAGATACGCTCACGGCGCCTGAGTTTGAGAGCGAGTTTAACTCAAACGCCGCGGATTGCGATAAGATGATATTCGATTTAAAAGATGTGGACTATATTTCCTCGGCGGGATTGAGGGCAATTGTTTTCGCCCATCGTGAGATGGAAAAAAAGGGCGGATTAGTCCTAAGAGGTCTTAATAAAAATATTGAAACTATAATTAATATGACGGGCTTTAATAATGTTCTGAATATCGAAAAATAACCTTTAAAAATATTTAACCTCCGAAAAACGGTAACGGACGAACCTTTACCATTTTCCGGAGGATTTTTTTAACCCTTGAGAGCTTCTACCATATCTATCTTTTTATTCTTTTTAGCGACCATAAGTCCGACCATAAGCGACACGCCGAAAGTCAGCAATACAGAAACGCTGTAGGTCAAAGCTCCGAGCATATTAAGCAAGGTACTTTTTCCCGCTCCCGACGGACCGAGGATTACGACGAACTTACCCTCGTCAAGCGTAAAGCTCACGTTATCGAGCGCCTTTAGCTCGTGGCCTCCGCTTTTATACACACGCGTTACACTTTCGAATTTTACGATTTCCATACTTACCTCCACAGGAGTGTTAAATTAAAAGTCAATTATAGTTAGCCTAAGCTAACCAATATTACAAAAACAAAACGGTTAGTTTCCGCTTACTTTAGTATAAACCTTTCCCCTGATTTTGTCAAGAATATTAACGAATACACTAACGCAAAACACCTCCGGACACAACGGCTGTAACACCATCGAACCCGGAGGTTTCTATATAGGCTTATTTCACTTATGCTTTTAATCTACTGCGCTCTATCGGATTAAACCCGAGTTCTTCCTGCATAAGAATCAT
>JAHKZS010000239.1 GCA_020626545.1 bacterium | reverse complement strand
GACTATATATTTACAGGAGAAAAATATAATATAACATTTACCATAAAAAGCGGCGAAGAAAAAATAAAGCTTTATGGTAATAGAAAAAAGTTAGCTTCATTTTTTGATGATGGAAATACAAAGAAAAATGGAGATTTAAAAGCTAATGATGGAATTTTTTCAGCAAAAATAAAAATAAAAAAGAATAATACAGGTAAGATTAAATTCTATGCAAAAACAGCAAGCAACAAATCTAATAAGGTAATTGTTTCTGTAAAAAATACATATTCACATAAAGATTTAAATAAAATTACTCAGGCAAATAAACACCTTAAAAAAATAGTTAAAAGCGAAAATTTTTACAATTTATCTATACAGGAAAGGAAAGCCTTAGTTGATGATAAGTTCAAAAAGCTAATCAATAAGAAAAGGATAAAAGAAAACGGCGTGTTTTATAATGATGATACAAAATCTTATGGCTTTCAATATTTTAATGGTGACTATGGTGTTTTAGATATTGGAGATAAAGTTAGTGAAGATGGTGTATATTATGGAGGAAATGCAGGGGAAATTAATTCATTTAATAATGAAATTAAGGACTTAAGTGAAACCGGTTCAAAAAAATCAGCACATGTTTTGGATAATAACGCATTGATAATCTTTGATTATGTAAGGCGAGGGGAAAGTGATAAAGGTGTTTCATTTGATGAGATTTATAGACTTTTTAAAGAAAAGAAAAAAGAATGGGATAAAAGCAATTTACCAACAGAAATAATAACTAATCCAACGGTTGAGTACTATAAGACATGTTTTATTAAAAAGAGTATATCGCTGATTGGGGCACATGGAACACGTGAACAATTTGAAATTTTCGGGAAGAACAAATCTACAATATCAGTTTTGGAACATTTAAATGATACAAAATATAAATATGATATTAGTAAGAATTATATAGCTAGGAATGTAAATACCGGAGGATATCAAATACTTCCTGAATTCTTTGAGCATTATTATTCATCAAGTAAAATTCCGGATACCATAATTTTGATGGGGAATTGTTATGGATTTGGTACCGATAATGACGTTGATTATACTCTTTCTGAAAATTTCAAGGAAAATGGTGCGAATGCGATTATTGGTTCAGTAAATGAAAGCTATTTATTACGGGAAGATAATAAGCCTTCGTATTCCTTATCAATACTATTTGAAACTGCGGATAAAATGCTTGATGGAGTAACAGTAAAAAGAGCATTTGAAAAAGCTAAAGAGAAATACGGAAATAACGCTGATGAATTTGTAGCAAAATATAGTAGCGAATATAGGCGGAATGATGAGTTCGTAAAACATTATTCTTTAGTTAACGCAAAGGATAATGACACAGTTTTAAATAAAAATCGTCAATTAATTGTTCCTATTGATAACACCAAACCGGAAGCTACAGCTAAGCCGACAGAAAATTCAACAAAGGCAAATACTACTAAACCAAAGGTTTTATCAGATTGGAAACAAACATATATTGACTTTTTTAGCAACGATTCTTCTCCGAATGACGCTAAATTTGCGTTAATAAAAATTGATAATGATGATATTCCCGAAATAGTCAGAGAGTCGGAAAACGGAGGCAATTACCTATATTGGATTTCTAATAATGAGGTTGTGGATTTTTTGCTCGATGAGTATACACTCTTTCGTTATAAAGAAAATGGAAACGGTTTTCTACTGGGAGTTGATGGATATTTCTATTTAGCTGAATATGATTTTATAAATCATAATATTGCCTCTAAAAGAGAGATAAGTCAGATTTCCGGTGACGGTGAAAGAATTATATATGAAGATGAAGAAAGAGATGTTATGGATAATGATTATTGGTTAAAAGTATATAATTCAGAAAGGCAGAAATATCCTAAGGACGTTTATTGTACTTATTCAAAATCTTCATTAATTAATGCAATAAAAAACTATTAAAACAGAACCGGCTCAGAACTCTATGATGAGAACTGAGCCGGTTTTTAACTTTTTACTGACTGCTGAATACTAACTTCGCCGTATCTACCGATTCTTTAGCGTCTTTGCAGTAATAATCCGCTCCGATTTTTTTGGCGTAATCTTCGGTCAATACTGCTCCGCCGACGAAGAATATAACCTTTGAACTTCCGTCCGAATTAATTAATTCGGGCGTTTTTCTCGCGAGGGTTATTGTATCCTCCATACTCTTTAACGTTGTCGTCATAAGCGCCGAAAGACCGATTAATTTTATGTTTTGATCTATAGCGGTCTTGATTATGATCTCCGGGGCGACATCTCTGCCTAAATCTACTACGGTATATCCGTAATTATCGAGCAGTACCTTTACTATATTTTTGCCGATATCGTGAATATCGCCTTTAACTGTCGCGAGGATAATTTTACCTTTGCTGACGGGCGTGTTGTTATTTTTCGAGAGATGCTTTTTTATTACCTCGAAACACGCCTGAGCGACGTTGGCGCTCTGAATAAGCTGAGGCAGGAAGATTTTATTGCTCTCAAAATCTACGCCTACTTTATCTAAAGCGGGTATGAGCTCGCTGTTTACAATCTCCATAGCGTCTTTGTTTTCGAGAGCTTTTTCGGTGAGAGAAGCTGCTTCGCTTTTGAGCCCGTTAATAATCGCGTCCGTTAAGGAAATGTGCGAGCTTACTATCTTAGGCTTTTCGGTTTTAACTTCATTATAGCTTTCTATAAATTCCTTGGAATTCTTATCTATATCCGCCAGAACTTTGTACGCTCTTACCGCGCCGGTCATAAGCTCGTCGTTAGGGTTTATGATCGGTAAATCAAGCCCTTCCTCTAGAGCCATAGTGAGAAAAATGTGGTTTATAAGCTCTCGGTTAGGAAGCCCGAAGCTTATGTTACTTACACCGAGACAGGTTTTACAACCCAGCTCGGTTTTAACTCTGTGTAACGCTTTTAAGGTTTCCTTACAAGCCGACTGTTCCGCCGAAACGGTAAGGGTTAAACAGTCTATATAAACGTCCTTAGACGGAATACCCAGCGCGTTAGCGCGTTCTACAATCCGCTTAGCTATATTAAATCTACCCTCGGCGGTTTTCGGGATACCGTCCTCGTCGAGAGTGAGTCCGATTACCGACGCGCCGTATTTTTTAACGAGCGGAAGTACGTTCGTAAGCGATTTTTCCTCGCCGTTTACGGAGTTTATTATCGGTTTTCCGTTATAAACTCGAAGCGCCGCTTCGAGTACGTCGGGTTTGGTGGAGTCGATCTGTAAAGGTACGTCGACTACAGACTGAAGCGCCTTTATAACCCTTACCATCATATCCTTTTCGTCGATTTCGGGAAGTCCGACGTTAACGTCGAGTATATCCGCTCCCGCTTTTACCTGGCTGATCGCTTGGGAGAGAATATAGTCAATATCGTTATTGATAAGCGCTTCTTTAAATAGCTTTTTGCCCGTAGGATTAATACGTTCGCCGATAATTCTCGGCTGGTTAATCTCTACCGCTGTAGTCGCCGAGCAGACAGCGGTGTCTTTTTTTACATCGGCTTTTTTGTAGGTCTTATTATCTATAACTTTTTTAAGAGCCTTTATATAATCGGGGGTAGTTCCGCAACATCCGCCGACGAGTTTAACCGTGCCGTAGTCGGTAATCTTATCCATACTTTCGGCGAAGTCCTCGGCGGTTACGTTGTAGGTGTTGCTGTTCGGGTCGGGAAGTCCGGCGTTCGGCTTAACAAAAATCGGCAAGCTCGTCCATTCGGTAAATTCCTTAACTATCGGAGCGAGTTCATCGGGGCCGAGCGAACAGTTAACGCCTAAAGCGCTTACGCCCAAGCCTTCCAGGGTAATCGCCGCTGAAGCTACGCTTACTCCCGCGAAGGTTCTTCCGTTCTTCTCGAATGTCATCGAAGCTACTACGGGTTTGTCGCTGTTTTCCTTAGCGGCGAGAACGCCCGCTTTTAGCTCGAGTAAATCGGTAAAGGTTTCGAAAAATATAATATCGGTATCTTCTCCGGCAAGGATTTCTTCCTTGAAATATTCGTAAGCTTCGTCGAACGACAGTGAGCCCGCCGGCTCAAGTAATTGTCCTATAGGACCGATTTCGAGAGCGACAAGCGCCTTATCACCCGCGGCGCTTCGCGCGTTTTTAACCGCCGCGCCGATAAGCTGTTGAACAGTATAACCGCTGTTCTTCATTTTATAGGAGTTCGCGCCGAAGGTGTTTGTGGTGAGGATTTGAGTTCCGCTTTCGATATATTGTCTATGAATATTCATAACTGTCTCGGGGCGGGTGATGTTGAGCGTCTCGGGAATTTCTCCGAGCTTCAGCCCGCTTTTCTGGAGCATAGTTCCTGTCGCTCCGTCGAGCAGTATAAATTCATTTTTCATTAGTTCATTAAAATTCACAGCGTTCACCTGATTTTCTGTACTGACAACTTTCTCTGAGATTACATCCCGCGCATCCGCGGCGTTTTTTCTCAATCGGTTTATCGCTTACGCCGATAATCGCGGTTACGGATTTCGTCGGGGTTAAAAGCGAGCTTTCGTTTGCGCAGAGTCCGATTTTTCTCGGAGCGTCTAAGATACTTAAAAACTTTTCCTGAAGTTCAATCGGGTAATCCGAATACCCGGGAGAAAATCTCCACGTAAAATATTTATCGGGGATTTCTTGTTTTATAAGCTCCTCTGTTTTTTCGCAAACCTGCTCAACCGCCGCGCTCGCGAAGGCGTCTATGACTACGGCTTTCGCCATATCGGTCACCGACGCGGAGCGAATTAGTTTATCGACCCCGGCTCCGATCGTCGCGCACATTAAAACCGCTTCCCTACAGTCTTTTAAGTGTTCGTATATTGTATTTCCGATTAAAAGTCCGCTGTTTTCGAGCGGTATTTTTTTATAAAGGTACTTAGGGGAAGCCGCCTTTATAATATCCTTTTCGCAGCTATTAAGCAGAGCTTCCATAATCTCGTTCATCTCAACCTTGCTTCCGCCCATATATCTGAGCGCTTCGGCTCGGTTAATTTCGGTTAATTCTATCATAAGAGCTTATCTACCGCTTCGGTAATTCTGCGCGCGACATAAGGGTTGTTCATCGTGTAGAGATGGATTCCGCTTACACCGTTCGCTATAAGGTCGACGCACTGGTCTACCGCGTACGCGATACCCGCTTCACGTAAAGCCTCGGGATTGTTTTCGTATCGGTTCATAATGCGAACGAACTTTGCGGGCAGTGACGCTCCGCAGAGTGATACCATCCTCTGAATTTGTTTTGTGTTTATAACGGGCATAATTCCGGCTTCGATAGGAACGTTAATTCCTGCTAAACGACACCGCTTCTCAAACTCGTAGAAGGTACGATTATCGTAGAAAAGCTGAGAGATTAAAAATTCGGCTCCCGCGTCAACCTTTTTCTTTAGGTTGATTATATCGCTGACCTCGTCCTTAGCCTCGGGATGAACCTCGGGGTAACATGCTCCCGCGATATGAAAACCGCCTTTTTTCTTTATGAACTCTGTAAGCTCGCTGGCGTATTTAAAGTCCGTTTTAGGTTCCATATCGGGCACAATATCGCCTCTTAAAGCCAACACGTTTTCTATATCGTTCGCCTTAAATGAGTCGAGCGACGCTTCTACCTCAGCTTTAGAGCTGTTTACGCAGGTAATATGAGCGATAGGTTCAATGTTGTAGTCGTGCTTTATCTTAGCCGCGATAGCGCAGGTGTTATCGGCGGCGGTTCCGCCCGCTCCGTATGTAACGCTTATATAAGCCGGCTTTAAGGAGCATAATTCCTCTAACGCTCCGTAAACCGACTCTATCGGCGAGGTTTTCTTAGGCGGAAATACCTCGAAGCTGAGTATAGTTTTATCTTCTTTATATAAATCTGAGATTTTCATATTATCACCTGTGAATTTAGTATACTAAAATAATAACACAAAATAAATGATTAGTAAATATCGGATTTGACAATAAAGTTATTTGTGGTAGAATTATATAATAGATTATTAAAGCGGAAGGACGTTAAAATGAAACTATCGCTTGTAGTTCCTTGCTATAATGAACAGGATAACGTAGAGCTTTTTTACGAGGAAACCGTTAAAGCGTTTAACAACGCCGGCTTTGACTATGAATTTGTATTTGTAAACGATGGAAGCCGTGACAAAACTCTGGAAAAGCTTAGAAAATTGTACAACGAAAAAACCGAAAGCAATATTACAGTTGTATCGTTCAGCCGTAACTTCGGTAAAGAATCCGCTATTTACGCGGGAATAAAAAACTCGACGGGAGATTATATCTCGCTTATTGACGCCGATTTACAGCAACGCCCCGAGGTAGTGCTCGAGATGATGGGCATACTCGAGAACGAGTACGAGTATGATTGCGTGGCTGCTTACCAGGCGTCGCGTAAGGAAGGCTCGGTTATGACGGGCTTTAAATCGGGATTTTATAAGGTGATTAATAAACTCAGCGAGGTTGAGCTTCACGCCGACGCGAGCGATTTCAGAACCTTTACCCGAGGCGTCGCGGACGCTATACTTGAGATGGGCGAGTACCATAGATTTTCGAAGGGTATTTTCAGCTGGATAGGATTTAACACCAAGTTTATTCCCTACGAAGTTCAGGAGAGAAACGCCGGCGAAACTAAATGGAGCTTTACTAAGCTCGTAAAATACGCCTTAGAGGGTATTACGGCGTTTTCGACTAAACCGCTCAAACTCGCGACTTATGTCGGAATGTTAGCATCGCTCGCGGCTATAGTTTACCTAATAGTCGTAATCGTTCAGCGCATGTTCTTTAACGTAGCCGTAAGCGGTTACGCTACTATCGTAGGCTTGATACTTCTTTTAGGCGGAATACAGCTTTTCTGTATCGGTATTATCGGTTCGTATTTAGCTAAGACGTATATCCAAAGTAAAAACAGACCTATTTATATTGCTAAAGAAATTTTAAAACGAGATAAATAAAAAAGTCGGAAAGTTAAAACTTTCCGGCTTTTTGTTATTCATAATCTCTCAAGTAAACGTAATACGGCGCGAACATATCGTTATTATTCATATAGTAAAGCTTGTTGTTATCGCCGCTGATTGTCTGGGTTTCGCTTATCTCCTTGTCTGAACCGTCGGTAAAGACTACCTGATTGTACTTGTGGGAGTTGAACTCGATTTTATAGATTTTATAACCGTCCGCGTCCTTCTTAACATAGGTCATTTTTTCGCCCTGTTTGCCGTTATTGAGCTTAGATGAGAACAGTTTTGCGTAGACATTTTTCCATTCGTTTGTATTAGTGAAGTAGAGCGTAATATTTCCGCCTTTGGCGTAATTCGAAATCTTTAAGTATAAGTAGACAAGCTCTTTAAAAACTTTATCCTTATCCCTTGACTTAGGAGCGGTTTGTACGGCTTTTTTAAGGTTGATATACTCGTCGTACGAACTGAAGCTGTACATATTATTGAGGAGTTCTTTGCTTTTTTTACACATAGCGCCGATATCCTCAGCGGTTATGTTTTTGCCCGAAGCAACTTTAGGGATTGAGAATGATAATTCGGCTAAAGCGCCTAAGTCTGTGCTATCGTCAAACACGTCGATATTACTTTCTTTAGCGGGTTCGATATGTTTTTTGTATGATGTGCGGTATCCCTCGACTATATACGAAGCCGCTGGATAGATTTTGTCGTGGTAAAGATTCTCGCCGTAGTAAATCGCCGCGTCATCGAATACCTGTACATAATAGCCTTCGGTTAAATCCTTGTACTTATCATCGCTTGCGGCGACATAGCTTAAATTATGGCTGTTGTAGTTGATTATAGTAGGACAACATACCGAGCTGTCGTGAATCATATTGCACGACGTATCGTTCATATTTGAGTAGTTGTAGCCGTACTTTAGTGCTATGTGGGTATGACCTGAAATCCAGGTGAGTTTCGGATATTTTTCGATAATGTTTCTGAACCGTAAGGTAGTTTTGTACTGCGGATTAAGCGGTACGGTGTAGAAATTATCTTCGTCGTCGCCAGCGCCGTAGCCCTGAATTAAGGCGTGTTGAATAAGGTAGATGTTTTTATTTTTGTTATAGTTTTCTTTTAGCAGTTTTTCGAACCAGTCGAGCTGTTCGTTTGTAAACTCATCGCCCTCGTTCGGACTGTATAAAAACTCCAGCGCCATAAATATGAAAAGGTCGCCTGTTTTCTTTTCTGTAACGGTGTAGTAGGGCTTGTTTTTAGAGATAGTGTTATTATCTCCGTCGAGTCCGGTTGCCGATACAAACGTGCTCAGAAGGTCTTTGCGGTTGCCTTTTCTGAGCTCGTGGTTTCCGCTCGACTCGTATACATAGCCCGTGTATTTTGAATCCGCTAAAATCTCCTGATACTTGTCGAACTCCAGTCCGGGACCGTCGGCGTTAGTAATATTGTCGCCCGCGGTTGTGATAAAATCAGCTTTTCTGCGGGTAGCGGTTTCGAGCGCCTTTTTAAAATGAAGCTCCGAGTACTTGTAATACTTGTTTTTAGCCATATCAATATGAATATCTGAGTAATTCATAAATGTGTAATTAGCGTCGGAAGCTTTATATTTAAGCTGTTTGTTTTTCGGAATATCATAAACCGCCGCGGCGTTTTTTACGGAAGTATCCTTGCCCGAGCAGGCGATAAGCTTAACTGCTCCCGCTGGGATAGCGTTGTGGTCTTTAAACGAAAACGATTCACCCGATTTAAGTTCGGCGATTTCGTAAAAGCCGTCCAGAGCTTTTTTATCGTCCGCCCAGTACAGCTTGTATTTACCGCCGGGTACTGAGGAGAGGGTTATTTTTCCCTCGGCGTAACCCGCTTTATCCTTTTCGTCGCCGGTAAACGTATAGCTGAGTTTTCCCGCCGCCGATACGTTTATTACCGCGAGCGTTGATATAAGTATAAGCGCGGACAGTATAACCGCTAAGCTTTTAGATAAGGTTTTCATTGTATTCACCCCAAAATAAATCTGTTTTTATAATATCATAAAAAAATAAAAATTACAGTATTTTCCGATTAAAAATTTTTAAAAAGGACATATAATAAACTCGAGGTGATAATTGTGGATAAAAATTTATACAGAAATTATCCTGTTGACCCCGACGACGAGGACTATACTCCGAGCGCGTCGATGTACGATTGTACGGGATTGATACCGAGCGAGCCTCAGTCAGAGGATGAACTCGACGCTTATATGGATTTATATCCGTATTTGCCGGAGGATGAAAGATAGATTAAAAAAACGCCGCGGAGCTTTTGCCGCGGCGTTTTTTTGGATGAAATTGTGTGAAATGCTACTTATTGCAGCAATGTTTTGGCACTCTTTAATGTGCAATTATATTTTAACTGATAAATCTTTATAAATCAACAATTCTAGCATAATGTAATTGCAAAATGGTGAAACTGTAAGGGTTAATTCTTTAACGAACATAAAGAAAACAAAGCGGTAACAAATTGTAACGAACAACCGTTCTAATGTTAAAAAGTGATTACAATTGTTACGTTAAATTAAAATTGAAATCGTTTCCAAAGCGAAATATACGCATATATAGGGGATGTTTTCTCTAAAACCACAATATTTAGTTGATTGTAATATTTTGTGCTTTCGTACGGTATTTCACTTCCGACCCCGATAACGTAAATCGGAATGGCAGATTTTTCGCAAAATTCAATAAAATCCTCGTCCTCGGTCGGCAGAGTTCCGCTGTGATAACTTTCGATTAATACGGCTTTATAACCCGCGGTTTCAGGATACCGCATACCCGCATGAGCTCTTATCCATAGCACAGGAGATTTCTTCGTAAGCGTGAAAACGCCTTCGCTTTTGAGTTTCGGAAGCTGCGATATTTGTATAAACTTTTCACCCTCAAAATATCCGAAAGGTTTATTTACCGCCGCGAGTTTATCGCTGTACGGATTGTGGGGAAGAAGCGAGTCCGCCGTGAAAAATTCGGGCTTACCGCCGGCGTTTTTATAGCTTACGAATACACCGCCGATTTTTTCGCGAATAAATTTTACCGCGCAGATAAAGTTAGATAAACCGTTAGAGCGCTTGTCGCTGAGAATAAAATTTGATGAAACAAATACTATCGGAATATCACTTGCGCCGAAAGCGATAGAAAGCGCCGCGGCGCTGTATTGCAGAGTATCTGTTCCGTGGGTGATGATTATGCCGTCGAAGTTTTCGTTAAGTCTCTCGCCGACGCACTTGATAAGAGCGGTTATATTTTCGCCGTCGAGCTGTTCGGAAAGTATATAATAAGGCTGAAAGCTCTCGACTTTAATATCCTTGTCGAGAGCTTTAATAAGCTGAGATTTAGTTTTATCCGTGGGGGAGAGATAACCGTCCTGAGCTTCGCTCGAGATAGTTCCTCCCGTATAAATAATAGCTAATTTCATTTAAGCGACCGTTACTTTAATTTTGACTGTGCGTTCCTTGTTTTTGTAGAAAGTTTTTGCCGTAAGGGTAGTTTTTCCCTTTTTAACGCCTGTTATTACTCCGAGGAGGTCCACCTTAGCGATATTTTTATTAGAGCTTTTCCAGGTGAACATTCCCGAAACATAATTGTCGCTGAGTTTTTTGTAAATATCCCTATAGACTTGTCCCTTTTTAATTGTAAGGTAAAGCGGGGAATTTTCTAAATTCTTAGTATCTATCCAACCGTAGATTTCGCTCTTAACCGCGCTTTTGGCGGAGGTATAGGAACCGTTATACGCCTTAACGTAATACTTATAGGAGTTAATCTGAGTCGGCTTTTTCGGATCTTTTACAGATTCATCAAGGTATGTTTTCACATTTGCGGATACGGTAGCAATCTTTTTGTAAGAGGTTTTGTATTTAAGCGAGCGGTATATTCTGTATCCCGAAGCGCCTTTAACCTTGTTCCAGCTGACATAAATGCCCTTCATATCGAGGTATTCCTCGGCTTGAATAGAGGGTCTCGTAAGGTACATAATCTCCGACTTTTTGCTGTAAGCCGAGCTTTTTGTTTTGGTTTTAGCCTTTACCTTAAATACGTACTTCGCTCCGGGGGAGAGATTATCGCTGGTAAAAGAGAGTTTCTTTCCGCTGTATGCGGTTTTAAACTTCTTTGCTCCCCGCTTTTTGTACAGCAGGGTGTACTTTTTAGCTCCCTTGACCTTACTCCATGAAGCTTTTACTCCTTTAGCTGTATTATTTACCGTAAGCTTTGGAGTTTTAACCGCGCCTGCCGGAAATACCGATATACTTGTAACAGCGATAATAATAGACAAAACCATCGCTGTATATGTTTTTAGTGTTTTCATAAATATCACCTATCAGTAGTGTTTCTGATTGAATATCATTTTATCATTTTTAATTTATAACGTCAACCCGAGGGAAAAATATGGAAAATCGGGCAGGAAAACCTGCCCGATTAAATGCTTTTTTCGGTACGATTAAGCTACCTCTACCTCAACATAAGCTGTCTTTGTTAAAGCTCTTTCGTACTGCTTGTGAATTTTTCCTCCGCCGATTGCGTTTACGATGTCCGCAACTGAGTCGGAGAGCTTAATCTCGATAACAGCCTTGCCTGAGTTAGCGGCGGTGATAACGCTGTCGGTTAACGTGATTACGTCTTTACCTTCTACAACTTCCGCTGTATATAATCCGTTAAGACCGAAGAAATCGGATAACGCTTTACCCTCGGCGTAAGTATCGCCCTTGTTAAGCATAACTATAACGTGGATATTATTCTTATCGTCGAAGTAATAAGAGTTAACGCCGTCTCTCTTGGGAAGGAAAGGAGCTACGGGCGCAAGCTGACAGTCAACCGAATTAGAGCTGTTCTTAACCGCAACTATATTGTACATATACGCTGTGGGATTGTTGCTTAACTTTGTATCCTTATAAGCGGTAGATGTAGTAGTAGCGAGTTTTGTATAGGAATCCTCAGCCGCTTTTCTTCTGTAAACCGTGTAAGAGGAAGCGCCGCTTACAGCGTTCCATTTTACGCCGATTGATTTACCGTCGGTATTCTCTCTCGCGTAAACGCCTGTTACCTTATCGAGATAAGTGATTGATCTTGCAGTACAATTCATAGACTTTGTCTTTGTAGTTGTGTTATAGCATACAACCATATACTTGTACTTAGTTCCCGATACAACGTTTTTATCGGTATAGGAATCTTTTGTAACTTTCTTTAAGAGCGTATAGCTGCCGGAAGTCTTTCTGTAAACCTTGTACTGGTTAGCGCCTTTACGCTTAGCCCATGTAAGAGTTACGCTTCCGTCACCGTTTTTAACTGTTTTAATAATAGTGTAGTTAATTCTGGTGATAGTAACGGACTTCGAAGCCTTGCTCGTCTTTTTGCCGTTTACGGCTTTTACTTTGTAGGTGTACTTTTTACCCGAGTAAACCGATGTATCCTTGATGGATGTTTTAGCGGTAGTTCTGATAAGCTTCTTACCCTTGTAAACCTTGTACTTTTTAGCGCCTTTAACCTTTTTCCAGGAAACGGTGATAGTTTTTTCGCCGTTAGCAGCCTTTACGTTAGTAGGTTTTTTGAGCGAAGCGGCTGAAACCGCGACAGAAGCTATCGCCATTGTCGAAGCGACTGTTAAAGCCGCAAGCGATACGCTGATAATTTTTGTAAGCTTTTTCATTTTTAAACCTCCGTTTATATAATTTAATTTAAAGCATTTTTACGCATCTTGCTATGGAGCACCAATAAAAATCCGCTTATAGCGATAAGCGCTCCTCCGATGAATATAAGTGTGGTGAAAACCGACGACAAACAAGCCGTGTATAAATCGTTCAACGAGCGCGAGATTATCGTTATCTTCGAAATAATACCGCTGAAGAACACTACCACCGGAATAATCAAGGTGACAAGTCCGGCCGATGCTGTCGCGTAGTATATATATCTTACCGCTATATGCTTCCATTTATTGGTAAAGAAAAACAGAAGAATTACGGCGATTGTAACGGCTAAGGTTATGCCGATATATATATTAATTTTAAAGCTGTAGCTTAAAAAAGCTTTTTGAATTTGCGAAAAATACGTAAGCTCAATATGAGACACATAAATTTCATCGGCTTCTTTTACAAATTCATTTATACTTTTCTCGGAAAAATCCTCGGCAGTAAGGCTTTTTTGGTTTATGTACCTGTCAAGCGCCGTCCTCAATGATTTTTGGAAATCCGACGAGTTGACCTCTAACTTTTTACCTGCGTAGAAATCGTCTATGTAATACTGTACGTCTTTTCTGACTAAAACTTCATCAACGAAATCCTCGAAAAAGCTCTTGTCGAGCCCGCTCGCGTCGCCGATATTTAAAAGGTCATCCGTAATTTCGCCGCACAAATCTTTGTAGTAATCGGTCGAGTTTATCGTATCCGTAAGATAAGACGGAGAGAAAACGGTAAACCTCAGAGAAAATAATATCGAGCAGAAAAATACGCACAGTCCGAGTATGAACGAAAGTATAAGGTACATAGCCGTGGTGAATTTCTGATTATTTAATATGCTCATATCTCCGCCCCTTACTCATACTGCCCGACAATTTTCGGACCTGATACCTTTTCGGCGTATACGAAAAATCTTTTTTCGGTAATTCCGAGTGTGTCGAACGGATAACAGGTATATAGGATTAAATTCTCCTCGTTTTTAGATAGGTCATACGCCTTTTTGTTTTCGGCATTGTATATTTTAGCGGCGGTAACCCTGTATTTATAGTTACCGTAGCTCGTGTTTATTTTAACCGTGTCGCCTTTTTTAATGTTTTTAAGGCCGTTAAAATACGTGTTGTTATGTCCGGCTACAAGGATAGTTTTATTGTAACCGGGGATAAAGCTTCCGGCATATACGCCTACCCCGTTTCGGAGGGGAATCTTTCCGTCGCCGAAAAACAGTTTCGCGTTTACGGAGCAGCTTTTTATCTTGAGCTCGCCGAATTGTTTGTTTACGCTCGGAAAATCAACGTCCTTCGCATTTACGGTATCGGAATCGTTAGCGGTCGGAACAAAGATGTTTTCGAAGGATTTAGAGTAGTCAACCTGTTTATCGGATAAGAACATACTTCCGATTGAGAAAACATCGGATAAAAGCGGAAAACATATCGTCGAGGAAACCAAAAGTATTGCCGCGCACATAAGAAGCGGAACGATAACAAACTTTTTTGTGTTTTTGTTCGTTTTATTTCGTTTCTTCATAGATATTGTTTTTCTTTCTTGCCAAAATTACCGCCGCGCCGCATACAAACAACAAACCGACTATTGTAAGAACGGTTATATAGATTGTAAAATGAACCTCGGAGCCCGTGGGTTTAATAACCTGAGTTGAGTCGTCCACCACAACCTCGCCGTTTTTGGTGATAACTTTTATATTTTTTCCGTCGGAGCCTGCCGCCGCGGACATATTGAGAACCGCCGCCGCATCGCTGGCGTATTTCATCATAGTTCTGCGTTCCTCGGTGGAAAGCTCTTTAATACTTGCTTTACCTGTGTTCTGAAGATAGGCTCGTCCCTGATTAATTATCGAATTAATTTTACCTGCCTGAGCGGAAGTCATATCTATTGTATTGAAATGCACCTCAGCTTGGTTAATATATGACGAGGGAACATAAACTGTATTGCCCTTCATATTCGCGGGCGCGCGCATATTGCTGAGCACGCTCGCTTCCGCGGAATTTATTCCCGCCGCAAAAGCGGCTGTACATGAAAAGCAAATAATAATCATCGCGGCCGCGATTGTTAAAATTTTTTTCATAAAAAATCAATCCCTTAATAAAGTTTATTGTGCAAAATAATCACTCTATACTCATAAATATTACCACAAAGCCGATAAAAAGTAAAGTAAATTATCGAAGGTGATAAATGTTTGTTAAAATTTTTGTATGTTACTAACTTTAGGACATTAAATTAGTATATATTGCTGAAAATTTGCGGTAACTATAATTATATATTGCATTTAAAAATAGGATGATGTAAAATATTATACTGAATAGTAGCGCAATTTGTCCGCGCTTGTCGATTGATAATCAAATTATACACTTTCCGAGAGAGGTGCTTTATGGAAAACTATTCCAACGCAGAAAATAAAGATACTTACGAGATTTCTTTAAGCGAGATATTTAAGATTTTTAAAAGAGGCTTGTGGAAAATGCTGCTAGCGGCGTTTGTGTTCGCGTTAATCGCCTTTACATATTTTAATTATTTTGTCCCGAAAACATATACAGCTAAGGTGAAGCTCTACGTAGAGACTGCCCAGTCCGCGCAGGAGAACGCTTACAACGCGCTTAGTAATTACAACTACGCTGCCGCGCTTGTAAACACTTATGTCGAGATGTTGTCTACAAATAATTTTTACGAGAAGCTGTCTGAGAATCTTGACGAAAAATATACTGCTGAAGATTTAAGCGAAATAGTTAAGTTTTCTAACGAATCCGAGGACGATGTGCAGACGGAGGTTTTCACCGCGACCGTTTTGGGCGGTTCGCCTACCGAAGCTAAGGTTATCGCCGACAGTGTAGCCGATACAGCTCCGGGGGTTATATCTTCGCTTAAGAACGACGATACCGAACTTAAAATTGTAGATAACGCTACTGTCCCCACCGCTCCGTCGTCACCTAAGGTCGCGAGAAATACTCTGCTTGCCGCTGCGGCGGGATTTATACTTATGCTAATTTATGTATTTATAAGGGAGCTTATGGATAATAAAATCAAGTATTCGGCTGAGCTCACTCAGATTAATGATATTCCTGTTTTATCAGCGGTACCCGATTTCGGCTCGGAAAAATTCTTGCTGACTGACGGTACTGATACAGACATTACGGAAAGCGAGGCTTAATTATGGCAAAAAAGAAAACTAACGGCGAGATAAGTAAGGCCCTTAAATTCCAGACCACTGAAGCGTATAAAAAAGCCCGAACAAATATCGTATATTCAATCGTAAAAAAAGGCTGCAAAAAGATTATTTTTACAAGTTCGTTTAAAAGCGAGGGAAAAACCACAACCGCGTTAAACGTCGCGATAGCTCTTTCTCAGCAGGTTGGCACCAAGGTTCTTGTTATAGACTGCGACTTAAGACGTCCGACCGTTCATACCGTTATGGAACTTGATTCAAAAAAAGGACTTGTAAATCACCTTAACGACGAATGCGGTTTAGAAGAAATAATAACAAAGTCCGATTACGAAAACCTCGATTTTATAACCTTTGGAGCTATTCCGCCCAACCCTTCCGAACTTCTCGCGAGCGAAACTATGGCGGATATGATAGGCAAACTCGAAAGAGTATACGACTATATTATATTCGATACGCCTCCCGTAAATATGGTTGTAGATATTGTTCCGCTTATAAGTCTATCGGACGGTATAGTATTTGTTGTAAAGAATAACGATACCACATATCCTGAGTTTAACCGCGGAATAGACTTATTAAAGAGAAATAACGGTAAAATTTTAGGTATCATTATTAACGGAATACCTACCACAGAAACCAAAAAAGGCGGGTATTATCTTTCCAAGACCGGTAAGAAAAAACGAAACACTTATTACGGATAAAATCTTTTAAAATTCTTAAACAGAATCGGGTGAGTTTATGTATAGTAAAAGCCGTGTGGGCTGGATAAAACATCTTGATTTTTTAGTATTAGATTTGTTGTGTGTGAATTTTTCGTTTGTCGCGGCTTTTCTGCTTAAGTTCGGCGGAGATATTTCGTCGTTCAGCCGTGACGATACAGATAAATTCGTTATAATTCTTAATATTATCGCTGTTTTAGTGGCGTTGCTTTCCAAGTCGTATAAGAATATTCTGAAACGAGGGTATTATAAAGAACTCGTAAGCGTTTTTAAATATGTTTTATTGGTATTTTTATCCTCCGCTTTTTATCTGTTCGCTATAGACAACGATACTTCCGCGTCTCTCAGAGATACTGTGTACATAATGGCGGCATTTCTGTTGCTTTTGGATTATGTTTGCAGGGTTGTATGGAAAAGACTGCTCAGGTATAAACTTAAAAACACTGCCGACAGGTCGATGCTTGTCGTAACGACCAGCAATATTGCCGAAAAGGTAATAGGTAATCTTAAAACCAACGAGCTCGATACCTTTAAGGTTTCGGGAGTAGTTATCATTGATAAGAATCTTATCGGCAAAAAGATAAAAGGAGTTCCCGTGGTCGCGGGCTTAGATGACGCCGCGGATTATGTGTGCAGAGAATGGGTAGATGAAATTTTCGTCAATGTACATAGCAACAAAACGTACCCCGAAAAACTAGTAAATGAGTTTGAAACGATGGGGCTTGTTGTTCACAACAGACTCGTAAACACGTCTAAAACCGATCCGAAACGCCAGATGGTAGAAAGACTTGGCGGTTACACTGTGCTCACTTCTACTATCAACTCCGCCAGCGCTCTACAGCTTTTTGTAAAGAGAACGTTTGATATAATCGGCGGAATTATCGGCTGTATTTTAACGGCTGTGATTTTTGTTTTTGTAGCTCCTATGATTTATATTAAATCCCCGGGGCCTGTTTTCTTTAAACAAGAAAGAGTCGGAAAAAACGGTAAAAAATTTAAATTCTATAAATTCCGAACAATGTACCTCG
>JAHKZS010000238.1 GCA_020626545.1 bacterium | reverse complement strand
TCGTCGTCGGTACAGCTCTTGCCCGCGGTTCCTGACATTTCGGGTAAATCCTGAGGTCTTAAAAATGTGTTCCAGAATGATTCCGTAGTGCCGTAGCCATTAAAGATGTTCGGCGTAAGTACCTCCTGAAAACGAATACAATCCTGTTTTTCAAGCGGACTTCCCATTGTAATAATGCCTTTAAGCGAGCTTATATCCTTGGGGTGCTTTTCCTGACGTGTAGCGAGCAGTCCGAGTACGGACGGTACGCCGATAAGGAAAGTAACCTTGTGTTTCTGAACGTAGTCGAGTGTAGTTTTCGGGTGGAAATCTCTCATAATAACAAGCTGCGCTCCCGCGTAAAGCGTAGGTGTGATTCCGCCCGAGTGAATACCGCCTCTGTGGAACCAGGGCGTCATATTCATAGTCTTGTCGTACGGAGAAAGCGGGAAGTGCATCATTACATCGTGAGCCGAAAGAACCTCGTTGATGTTGTTGAGAGGAACGCCCTTGGGAGTACCGGTAGTACCCGAGGTCTGAAGCCTTAAAACCTCGTCGTAAATATGAGGCTTAAAGTCAATCGGAGGATCGTTTTCGCTTTGAGCATTAACGTAGTCCTCGTATTTAATATGTCCCTCGGGAGCCTGGTCGTATTTATTAAGGTAATCCGCCATAATCACAATTTCGGGCTTATGCTCTGAGAGCTCTAAAGCCTTAACAGCGGTTTTAGTGATAGCGCTGTCGTAAACATAAACCTTGGGTTTGTTGTGGTTGATAATCTCGGCAGTTTCCCCGGGAGAAAGGTTAAAGTTAGCGGGGTTAGAGATAGCGCCGAGCTTCTGTGGAGCAATATAACAGAATATAAAGTAAGGCGAGTTGTAAAGCTGATAGAAAACTATATCGCTCTTTTTAACGCCGTCCTTTTTCATAGCGTTAGCGAACTTGTTACACTCGGCGTTAAGCTCCTTATAGCTCCATTTGTTCTGAGTCAGCGGATCAAAAACCGCGGTTTTATCAGAAAATCTGAGTACATTTCTTAAAAAGCCGTTTAGCCAGGTGTATTCTGATTCAAATGTTTCTTTGAACATTGTGATGTCGTATGTAAAGTTGTTATCCATAATTACTCCTTTGTTTAAGAGAATCTATCCCTCGTACTTGCCGACGATAACGCTCGAGTTCTGACCGCCGAAGCCGAAGGCGTTGGACATAGCGTATTTAATATCAGCCTTTCTTGCCTCGTTGGCGATAAAGTCGATATCGCAGTCGGGGATAGGGTTGTCTAAATTAATTGTCGGGGGAAGTATTCCTGTTTCAATCGCTTTAATACAGGAGATTACCTCCGTGATACCGCCCGCGCCCATCATATGACCTGTAGAGCCCTTGGTTGAGCTTACGAGCGGAGTTTTATCTTTAAATACTTCCATTACGGCGTGAGTTTCAACCTCGTCGCCCTTGGGGGTGGAAGTTCCGTGAGCGTTAATATATCCGATATCCTCGGGTTTGAGTCCGCCTTCTTCTAACGCCTGACGCATACAAGCTATGGCGCCCTTTCCTTCGGGATGAGGAGCTGTTACATGGTAAGCGTCCGAGGTGTTGCCGCAAGCAATAAGCTCGCCTAAAATCTTAGCTCCTCTGGCTTTAGCGTGTTCCTCGGTTTCGAGTACGAGCGCGCCGCCGCCTTCGCCGATTACGAATCCGTCTCTCGCTTCGTCGAACGGACGCGAGGCTTTCTGAGGATTGTCGTTGTTACGGGAGAGAGCCTTTGCGTTAGCAAGACTGTAAATAAAAATCGGACAGTGAGCCGACTCCGCTCCTACAGCGAGCATAACGTCCGCTTTACCGGCGTTTATAAGCATCGATGCCTGATAAATAGCGTCGCCGCCTGACGAACAAGCTGTTGATACAGTAAAGCTCGGGCCCTGAATATTGTGGGCGATGGCGATGTTAGCCGCCGCGATATTGCCGAGAATTTTCGGGATGAATCTCGGACCGACTTTTTTATGGGAAGCTCCTGTTAAAGCTTCCTGAGTGAACGCGATAGTTGAAATACCGCTCATAGCGGTTCCCATAATAATACCTGTTCTGGTAGGTTCAATCTCAAGTTCGGACTGTTTGAGCGCTTCCTCCGCCGCTATGTAAGCGTACTGCATAAAAGCGTCGGTTTTTCTTACAACGTCCTTGGGAAGATAATCCGCGGGGTTAAAGTCCTTAACCTCGCCCGCAATCTGTACCGCGAGTTCGCTTGCATCGAAGCTCTGGATTTTATCTATACCCGATTTACCCTCGATTAAATTGTTATAAAAATTATCTACGCCGATTCCTACGGGAGTAACCGCTCCCATACCGGTGATAACTATTTTACCCATAATCTGCCTCCTGCTAATTATTTGTATTTTGCATATTCTTATGCTATAATTGAATTATAACAAAATTTACCTGTTAATTCAACTTTTTTTTTAATGCAAAAAACCGCTTGTAAACTGCTGTTCTATTCAGTTTAAGCATAAGGAGATACCATGGATCATATTCAGCTAAAGTGCTTTATTTCGGTGGCGAGAACTTTAAGCTTCTCGGAAGCCGCCCGCAGAAATTACGTCAGCCAGTCAACCGTGAGCCGTTATATTAAAGACCTCGAGAAAGAGTTCGGGGTAAAGCTTTTCGAGCGAACCAGACGAGATGTAGCGCTTACTAACGAAGGCAAGCTTATTTTACCGTACGCGCAGGAGATTATCGACACTCTCAATAAAGCCGTCTCCGCGGTAAGCCGTCTCCATAACGGAAGCGGCGGAAGGCTCAGGCTCGCTTACGACTGTACCTCGATTGATTTTCCGACAAAGTGTCTCAGAAGCTTTACCAAAAGGTATCCCGATATCGCGGTCGAGATGGTTAAGCTGTCGGGTTCGGAAATCGAGTCCGAGATGAACTCGGGCGACTACGATTTTTACTTTATGCTCAGAGATATGCTCCCCGATAACGATAATATCGACAGCATTATTACCCATAAGGACACGCTTAACCTCCTGCTTCCGAAAAAATACAAGCTCAGCGGTAAAGAGGTTAACGGTATCAGCCTTAAAAACCAGCGTTTCGCCTTGTTGTCCGAGTCCGAGAGCCCTATACTCTATATGGAAATTATGGATATTTTCCGTACTTTCCATTTCGCTCCCGATTCGATAATCGAGTTTAGCGACGTTAGGTCGGTTTATATGGCTGTAGCCGCGGGAATGGGCGTGTCAGTATTGCCAAAAGGCTTAATTGATAATTGCGGCGTTCCCGATGTTAAAAGACTTGATTTCAGCGGAATAGAAACCGATTTAACCTATGTGCTCGCGTGGCGTAAGAATAACTCCAATCCCGCCGCCCATCTTTTCTTGGATACGGTTAACCGCGAGAACGTCGAGGACGACGAGGAGTACGTTATTTAACTCAGGATTTCACGAGCGAAATAAGCTTTTTGTGTTCTTCCGGGAAATCTTTTCTGAATGAGAGATAGGGGAGATACTGTTCGTTACCGTTTTCCTTAGCGAAGAAGTGCGAGCTTTCGCCTGTGTAGCACAGAGCTTCGGTATCTTCGTTATAAATTTTGTAAGCGAACGTCATCTTAATTCCCTTATACTCCTTAAGTTCAACCTCAACCCTGAACGGATCGTCGAACCTCAGATAATCGAGAAAGTTTTCACTCGCGCTCGCGGCGGGGATAATACATCCTCGGCTTTCGAGCTGTTTGTAGTCCATAATGTTTTCGTTACACCACTGAAGTCTTGCTTCTTCTATTATCTTTAGATAGTTAGAGTGATGAACTACTCCCATTCGGTCGGTTTCGTAGTATTTAACGCGTCGTTTGTAAGAGAACATTTCTTTGCTCCTTATTTCAATATTTATCAATTGACACCATTATTATAAACAGATGTATTGCTTTTTACAATACCTCTCTCAATGCAAAAACGCGCAAAAATAAATCAGCTTATGCAATTTCTGCATAAGCTGATATTTAATAACCAATATTATAATATTGTTCCTCCGCCGACTACCGTATCACCGTCGTATAAAACTACCGCCTGACCTTTGGAGATAGCGCGCTGAGGTTCGTCGAATACTATATGTATTCTGTCCTTGTCCGTTTGAACTACAGTCGCGGGCTGTTCCTTTTGGTTGTATCTTACCTTAGCCTTTACCCTCATAGGCTCGGTGATTTTATCGCAGGTTATGAGGTTTAGATTATCTGCGTCGAGCTCGCTTGAGAATAAATCCTCGTTGCTTCCGAGAATTACCTTGTTATTAACTAAATCCTTTTCGCAAACATACATAGGGGCGGGGAGAGCTAAGCCCAAGCCCTTGCGCTGACCGATAGTGTAACGGATAATTCCCTTGTGCTCGCCTAAAACGTTGCCGTTTCTGTCGACAAAGTCGCCTTTTTCATATTTTTTGCCCGTGTACTGTTCTATAAACTCGGCGTATTTACCGTTAGGAACAAAACAAATATCCTGGCTGTCGTGTTTTTTAGCGTTGATAAAGCCGTTTTCTTCGGCAATTTTACGCACTTCGGTTTTATTCATACTTCCTAACGGGAACAGAGTGTGTTTGAGCTGTTCCTGAGTTAGAGAATATAGTACATAGCTCTGGTCTTTGCTGTCGTCTACGGCTTTTTTGAGGATATATCTTCCGAGATTTTCGTCATATTCAATCCTCGCGTAATGGCCTGTAACGACATAGTCCATATTTAGCTCTTTCATCCTGAGCATAAGTCGGTCGAACTTTATATATCTGTTACAATCTATACACGGATTAGGCGTGGAGCCGTTTTCGTAAGCCTTGATAAAGCGCGCGATTACCTGCTCGTTAAAGCTGTCGCGGAAGTTGAACACATAGTAGGGAATACCTAACTTGTGACAAACTGCCCTCGCGTCAGCAATATCGTCGTCTGAACAGCAGGTGTTTGTGTTCTTTTCGCCAATATCGTCGTTATCGTACAGCTTCATCGTAATTCCGGTACAATCGTATCCTTTTTCTTTAATTAAAAGAGAGGCGACTGAACTATCCACGCCGCCACTCATTGCTATTAATGCTTTTTCCATATTAACCAAGTCTTATCATCTCGTCTATACATTTCTTAGCGTCTTTAATTGTTTTATCGTCGAGGATAATTTCCTCGCCCGCGGTGCCGTTTAAGCAGTTATATAAATCCACTAAGGTAGTAGCTTTCATATTCGGGCAGATTAGCTTTAATGTTAGGTAATGGAATTTTTTATCGGGGCACATATACTGTAAATGCTCGGCGATACTGATTTCCGTACCGATGATAAATTCTTTCTTGTCGGACTTTATAGCGTAGTTCATAATCCCCGAGGTCGAACCTACGTAATCCGCCATAGCCGTTACTTCGGGAGTACATTCGGGATGAACTAATACCTCAGCCTCGGGGTAAAGCTCCTTAGCTTTCTTAACGTCGCCGGTATTTACGCAGGCGTGAATAGGACATCCGCCCGAGAGGAGCTTAAAGTTCTTTTCGGGAATCTGTTTAGCCACATAAGCTCCGAGGTTGCAGTCGGGGATAAAGAGAATATTGTTGTTGTCTATTTTTTTGCAGATTTCCACCGCCGACGAAGATGTAACGCATACGTCGCATATTGTTTTAAGTTCAGCTGTCGTGTTGATATATGCTACTACGGTGTAATCGGGGAACTGCTTTTTAACTTCGCTGATTAAAGCCCTGTCCATCTGATCAGCCATCTGGCATCCCGCGTGAGGATTAGGCATATATACGTGTTTTTCGGGAGAGAGTATTTTACAGGTTTCAGCCATAAACCTAACTCCGCTCATAACGATATTTTTATTCTCAACCTTACTCGCGTCTACCGAGAGTTTGTACGAGTCACCCGTGAAATCAGCTACCTCGAGAATTTCTCTGGCCTGATAGCTGTGCGCGAGGATACATACGTCTTTTTCTTTTTTTAGTCTTATAATTTCGTTTTGAAGCTCGGAAATTGTCATAATCTCACCCCGAATAGAATTTTATATTATTATACATTCTTTATATTTCTACGTCAAGCGTAAGAATTTATATTAAAAACAAGCCTTGTTTTTATAAAATAGTGACTTATTTTGTTAAAAATCGCTTATTTTACTATTTACTTTTTAAATTTTGTGTGTTATAATTCAAGAGTATAGATATGATATGACTTCGATGGAGGTAAAAATTATGAAAAGAACTTTATCTATTTTAGTTGCGGTTTTATTGGTTGCGCTTTCGGTAATGCCCGCGTTCGCTAAGAATCCAAGTCCCACCGCGAGTAAAGAATATAAAATTGTAGTTCACAATAACGAAGGCGGTTCCGGTACTTATACAACTAAGGTTGATAAAGACGGTAAACACGCTACTATCGTTGCTCATCCTAAGAACGGATACAGATTTGTTAAGTGGATTATTAATGGTAAATACGAAATCACTAAGGGTGATCTTAACAGTAAGAAGCTTACTATTCTCTTAAAGGGCAACGTTGAGGCTACTCCTTACTTCGTTAAGAACGGTCAGAAGTCCGCGGGTTCTAAATCCGTTATCGTTAACGATTCTCCGACTTCTCCGAAAACAGGCGATAATTCGTTAGTTTATATTATCACTCTTTCTTCCTTAGCGCTCGTTGCTTTTATAGCTTTAGGAATTAAGTTAGCGGCTTCTAAGAAATAATCAATTTTAAACTAAAAGGCTTCTTCGGAAGCCTTTTTCTTTCGCTATAATTTCGATTTCAAATAATCTTGACAGCGTTTAACATACATATTATAATATAATAAAATAATTATCGGGATTTTTTATATGAAAAGTAAAAAGACAAGCGTATTTATAATAATAATATTAATATTTCTATTAATTGTACTCGGAGTTTTAGGGTACTTTATTTATGTAACGTACAACAATAATGTTTCTTCGGAGTCTGAGTCAGCTAAACTCAGCTCGTCCGTCGCGGCGGAAACTAAAGCCGGTGAGTCTAAAAAAACTAAAGCGCCGAAGAATCCGATTGATTTTAAAAAGCTTCAAAAAACCAATAAAGAGATTTTCGCGTGGATAAAAGTTCCGGATACTAATATCAATTATCCGATTCTCCAAAGCGAAAAAGCGGATGATTTTTATCTTCACCGTGATATTTACGGCAACAACAAATACGCGGGCTCGCTTTATATAGAGTATTGCAACAGCACCGAGCTTACCGACAGAGTGACCGTAGTTTACGGACACAATATGATTAACGGTTCGATGTTCGCGAATCTCCATAAATTTGAGGATACCTCGTTTTTTAATAAACACAGGTATTTTTACGTATACACACCCGAAAGAAAGCTCACCTACGAGGTGGTTTCCGGGCATAACTATTCCACAAAACATATTATGAATTCCTATAATTTCGCCGAGGATAAGGTTTTTAAAGATTATTTAGAGTATATTCAAAATCCTCGCGCAACTGTTAGGAATGTAAGGACTAAGCTTGACCATAAGCTTACTGTCGACGATAGAATTTTAACGTTGAGCACCTGCCTTAATGTAGGTGACGGAAGGTATCTTTTACAGGGGGTATTGGTAAAGGATGAGTTTACAAGATAGAGAGGGTAACCACAACAATAATCCTTTAGCTAAAGAGGAATCTAATCCGTTTTTAGATTTCCAAAAATCAGATTTTGAGAAAATAACCGGCTTAAAACCCGAGCAAGTCGCTAAATCGGATAATTCCGAAAGCTCTGATGAAGAACGAGCTCATAAGCTTCAGGAAGCTATCGAGCAGGAAAATTCCTCTGCGTATGAAGATTTGGACGACTTCGTATACAGACAGAATAAAAAGCGCGCGCGTACTTCAGGAAAACGCCATCATCACCGCCACAGAAGCCCTTCTAAACTTTCTCCCGGACATAAGGGCTCCAAAATTAAAAAGAATCATAAACATAAGCACCATTTCCATAAGCATCACCGAAGCCGTATGAAACGCTGGCAGAAGATTATCTTAGGTATTATAGCCGGACTGTTAGCGCTTATTATAGCCGCGCTCGCTGTATTGGTTATTATGATTAATTCGGGTAAGAATTCCCTTCTCGACAGAGAAGGTCTGAATATCAACGCTCCTAAAAATGCCCAGAC
>JAHKZS010000237.1 GCA_020626545.1 bacterium | reverse complement strand
GCTAACGCTCCGCTCAAGATGACAAAGCTTGTGCTAACGCTCCGCTCAAGATGACAAAGCTTGTGCTAACGCTCCGCTCAAGATGACAAGGTGTGTGCTAACGCTCCGCTCAAGATGACAAGGTGTGTGCTAACGCCCGCTCAAGATGACAAAGCTTGCGCTAACGCTCCGCTCAAGATGACAAAGTGTGCGCTAACGCTCCGCTCAAGATGACAAAGTGTGTGCTAACGCTCCGCTCAAGATGACAAACTCTAGAATTCGTCAATAATTTTCGCGAGTTTCATCTGGATAAGAGTAGCGTCGCGGACAGTGATTTCGCCGTCTTTATTCACATCGGCGAGGTCTTTCGCTCTTTCGGAAGAAATATCGTACTCGCCGATTTTGTACTTCTGAATACACGCGACATCAAGTATATTGACCTTACCGTCGAGATTAACGTCGCCGAGCTTTTTCTCGACAGCGGTATAGTTCACAAAGTTTTCGTAGCAATACTCAGCCGCGTAGGAATTCTCGTAACAGGTGACTGTCAAGGTATTCATAACCGACATCGGATAAAAAGCGTTAGCGCCTATCTCGGTTACGTCGTCCGAGATAAACAGCGTTTTTATCGACGAAGCGCTTTCGAACGCGCTTTCTCCGATTTTTTTGAGCGTTTTCGGAAATTCGGTTATATCAATCAAAGCGCAGTCCTTAAAGGCGCTATCGCCTATCGAAACAAGTTTTTCGGGGAATTTTATTGACGTCAAGGATTTACATCCGCTGAATGATTCGTCGGGAATTTGGGTAAGATTTCCGGGAAGCGACGCGTTTTTCAGAGAATCACAATTTTTGAGCACTCCGACGCCGAGGTCGGTAACACTCCCGGGGATATTCAACTGCGTGAGGACTGTATCTCCCGAAAAAGCATAAGACGATATAGTAGTCAGCGAGCTTATCGCGGATAAGTCTATATTCTCGAGCGAGGCGCAATCACAAAATGCCGACGCGCCGATTTTTTTTAATGTAGACGGTAAGATTACCTGAGCTAAAGCAGTGCTTTTTTGAAACGCGTCGGTGCCGATTTCGACATAACCCTCGGGGATTGTCACGGATGTAAAAGCCGAGCCCTCAAACGCCCGCGGATAAACGGAGGTTACCGCTGTTCCCAACGCTTCATCAGGCAGGGTGATATCCGTATCGGAGCCGATATAGCTGTATACGGAATAGGTGCCGTCCTGGTTTACGACATATGTATAGTCGCCGTCCTCGATTTCTACCAGCGCGGAGCCTGTGACCCCGGATAGAGCGAACAGTGTACCTATCATTATTATAATAAGCGTTATAGCTGTTAATTTTTTCAGTGTTTTCATAAATATCATTCCCGAATTTAAGTTAATACAATAATACAATGTATATATTTATAAGTCAAGCTTAGTGACGATTTATCAATATGGAAAAACCGCCTGCAAAAACAAGCGGTTTATACGCTATTTAGTTTTTTCTTGGTGTAAATCAACGAACTCAGCGTAGTTTGTTTCAAAAGCTTTATATGCTTTTTTGTTAAAATTAATGCTGTAGATATGAAGATTGCCGTCCTCATACATCCAGTCAGCGTTAAACAGCTCGGTGTTTTTGTTATCAGTGTCGTAAACATATACTACACTGCCTGTGAATTTGGCCTGTATATTATACTTTTTATTGTTGAATTTATATGTGCCTTTACAGTTGTTATCGGGATAAATCCTGAAGCTGTAGTCGGGCGTAATCCAACGAATCTTTTTATACTGGTCAGGCGATTTGTCGAAATTGCCTGTGCATCCGCTAAAAATAAAGCATACGCACATCAACGCGGCAATCGCAGTTAAAACCGCTTTTTTCATTATTCTCCTCCGCTATTTTTTTCATCATCCGAGGACTTCTCAGAATCAGGGAGTTCGTTTTCCTTTTTTTCTTTCATATAACGCTCGATAATATCGTCTACGCTTTCCTTTTCTTCGTCCTCGTAGCCGATACCGAGAATCGCTTTCACAAACAGGACAATTTCGTTGAAGAACGCAAAGATTATCAACCCGATTATGATAAGCAATCCCGCGGGCGTTACAAAAATATTGTAGATAAATTTTAAAAATGATACTTTAGTAAGAAATCTTGACTGGATTTGCGTTGTTTTTATGGGATCGTCCTCGCTGAAATTCGCGTCACCCTTAGTTACAACGTAGAGATTTTTGCCCTTTTTGTACGGACCTTTTACTACACGGTGGGTCACGAGCTTATCCTTCATAGCTCCCGATTCACTCTTATAGGTTATTATGTCACCTTTTTTTACCGTTGCGGTGTCAAATTCACGGGTAATAATTACATCGCCGACCTCGAGCTCGGGAGTCATACTTCCCGAACTAACTCTGAACATAGAAAATCCAAACGCGGTCGGTGTTCCGCCGGTAAACCTGATTACCATTGTCAGGATAATAAAAGCGGTGAGTATAGCGATAATTATTCCGAGTACTGTGTTTCTTACAACTTTATACATACGCAGAGCCTTACTCTGCTTTTTTTCTTTTTTTTGACTCATATTTACTTAGTATAGTAAATGCCGTCAAATGTGCACTTTTCAGACGAGCTTTCGTTACGGATATACCATACTACCTCGGCTGTTCCGTAAACAGTCTCGTTGTTTTCGGTGGTAGCTCCGGGAACCTCGATGTTCATAGCGAGAGGCATCGCGGCAATTGAGTCCGGTGTAGAAACCGCGGTAGTAACTGATGTAGTATCGCCGAGAGAGCCTGTGATAGTTGTTGTAACGGTAGCGGTTCCGCTTCCCGTACGTGTAATAAGACCCGAACCTGAGTTAACGGTAAGCTGAGTGTCGTTGCCTGATGTAACCGAATAGGATACGCTCTGTCCTGTATAGTGTGTACCGTTTATGAGAGAAACATAGGACTTCTGACCCTCGTTAAGATTAGCGGTATCAAAATATTTCATTACGCTCACGCCGTTGGAAACCGGGAATGTCTCATAGGCCGCGGTAAAGTGTGTATCATCCGCGGAGCCTGTGAGGTAATAGCCTCGCTCAGCCTGAACATCGGTAATAATATTGGTGCGGTACCAGTTCATTGTAGTTTCGTTGGTAGTAGTGTTAAAGCCATTGTTATGACCATCGGTAGCAAAGAAGAACTGGGTAGTATCGTCGGCAAGGTCAACATAATATGTGCTTGTTATATTATCACCGAGAATCTTTGTCTGTCTCGCGAGAAGATCTGAATTTTCGGCGCCTTTAGCAATATGATCGTTATTGTCAAATTGTTTATATGCCCAGTTGTTGTTCGTTTTGGTTTTATAAACTACGTAATGCTTGGCGCTAGGATCTTTCCAGTTATTAGCGTTATTCCACTGGAAATAAACGCGAACCATATTTTTGTTCTTAACGTGTACTGACGAAGCGATGCTCTTATCACGTAAGCTGGGCGCTGTAGTTCCTACGAAAAAGCTGCTGTTGTTCTTAAAGTTCTGCAGATACAGGTTTACGTAAGCGGGAGCCGCTCCCGTATTAGTGATAGTGGTTCCGTAATACTGGGAATGTCCTCCTGTAACCGAACCGCTGCTTATTGCGTCGCCGGTATAAGACTTGTTGCCCTTTTGGTCGTATTTAACCGTATTGTCGCCGTCCATTTCGTACTTCTTAGTTTCGATAGTTACAGAACCTGCGGACACGGGAAGGTCTTCTCTTTCGTAGGTCATACGGTCGCCTGTTTGGCTTCCGCTATGGTCGTACCACGAGAACGTGGACGGCATAATCGCCGCTATGCCCATCAGCAGAGCCAAGCAAAGCACTATGAGTTTTTTAGTTGTTCTCATGGTATCACCACCTTTGTTGTAATTTAAATTAGCTTTCTATAACAGCGCTGTCTATCTTAATCGTGTTAGTATTACCATTATCATAGGTAAACGTAACAATATAATTTCCCGCAGAGGAAGCCTTTAAGGAAATATTATTACTTATGCCTTTTACCAAATATATATTCAGTCCGCTGGACTTAGGCACACTATACTCTTGACCCGATGCATTAAGTCCGTAGTTCAAGGAGTTTTTCTGGAAAGTGGTCCAGTTGTTTCCTGCCGTAAGCGGTAGGCGTACTTTAAACTCGCTCTCGCTCGAATTAGTATATACAGTGTAGGTATTACCGTTAAGCTGAACGGTAAATCCGCTGTCATCCCCCGACGCAGTCTCAGAGCCAGCAGCAGAACGACCTGTGTCGGTCAAGCTGCCAAGCCAAGTACCCGAATCTTTTGTGCCACCGGGAAGATAGAAGCAACCCGCAAAAACTACTAAATTATTGGAAGAATCTCCGGCACTGTTATTGTAGTTATATATGAAATTTAAATCCTTAAACCCTTTTGGATTTATATCTCCGGTTTTAAACACAGGGGAAGTATAACTAGAGTCAACATAATTTAAACCAATTGAAGTCATCGTTTGTCCCGGGTGGTTAGCATTCTGGGATAAATTGTTATTATTCCCGTTAATACCAATCCACCACATACGCGCAAACGGATCTCCTGAATTAGCGAGCCAACCCGCTTTTATAAGGTAACAACAATTAGCGTTTTCCCAGAAACCTCTACCCTGATCCTTGTGGGTTGTGTCACTATCGTTTGCAGTTAGGTAATACTTTGTGGAATTGGAAGCATACAATCCGGTAGTCTTAAGAGGACGTTGTTGCGGGCATGTTCCTTTATTAGTCCAAGTATTATATCCCCATTGTCCCTGCCATTGATTACTATTATTTAAATATGTGAATTTTAGTAGCGCAGAGGATTTAGGAACATAGGCCTCCCATTTAGTTTTAGTGCTGTTATTTTCAGTATAATTCGTACCATACATTCCGAAATAATATATTTCTTTAGATGTATCAGAATCAGAATAATCGCTAATATAAACTTTTCCGTCATCTTTACTTGCCCAGTTTGTATCTGTTTTATAAGAATAATTATTTGTACAGGTTCCGCTAACAGTATATGGGTATACCTCGATCTTATCAACGCCTCCCCAAGTACCGTAACCTTTGTTAGTTACAGCGCTTTCATTGATAAAACCAGCATCATTCGCACTTTTATCAAGTGAACTACCATAGAGAGTATACTCTGCGTCTTCATATGTATTCGGGGAATAAGTCCGCCACCAGTTCCAGCAATAAACAGAATATACAAATTCACCATCTTTTTTGGGACCTCGTATTACAGCTTTATCAGCATCTGAATCTTCAGTCTCTTCTTGATCCCAACCTTTATCTGTACAACGGTAAAGTATCATTTCTTCGTTGTTGTAAACATCAGGTACATCAACTTCATAATAATAGCTACCCGCAGTTCCTTGGCGAGTTAATTCATAAATTGGATAATCAACATTAGCATCAGTGTTTGAAGTCTTTTTGCTTAACCAAGTTGTTGGATCAGAATCCCTGTCTTTTAAGAACTCAGGAAAAGTAAGATATAATGTTGCGCTATTGTGTCCAATCCAACTTGCCCCACTGGGATCAGTTGTCTTATCATAAATAGTAATCTTTCGCGGATATGCCCACGAAGATACAAGCTCCATATTTATGTCGGAAGCTGTTATAGTAGTATCAAAATTCGAAGAGTTTTCAATCCAGATTTTTATAGTAACATTTACTGTATCACCCTTTTTAATCGAGAAAAGAACGTTACTGTTTTTGCCTAACGAGTCAGTTTTGTTATCATCGTTACCGTAAGTATAGACAGATGTCTCTCTTACGCCGGACACGCTCTTTGTGCCTGTAGGTGTTCCCGAAGAATCAACACTGCAAGTAGCTGCCGAACCTGATGAAGAATAAACATGCGACTGTCCGTCAACGCTTATCGCGTAACGAGCCTGACTTATAGCGGTATTTGTGCCATGCTTATAAATCTTTGGCTGGTTCTTAAACCAAAAATCTACGTTAGCGTTTGGAGAGCTTACCTGAGTGGTAAAGCTGATATAGTTTACGTTCTCGTCGTCCTTGTTGCCCTCTCGATAGCTTCCGTTACTCTTAGGGAAATAGAAATACTCGCCGTCGCTGTAGCATCCCGAAAGATGCATATCGCCCGACTCGTAGAAATAACCCTTTTTCTGATTTATAGTATCTTTATCATATTTTTTTCTGCTATCCTTAGTGCTGTCGTATCTGAGATGCGATTTACCGTCCTCGGTATACTTAGTATCATTTTCGTTGAGATCAAGGATATTACCGAGGTTAATAGTATTATTTTTCTTAGTTACCGATACTTTGGCGTTAATATCGACGCCGGTTTTAAGCGGAGTCTTATTTTTAGCGTCGTCAACAGTACTGATCTGCACCTGCTTAGCATCGTCAATCCAGCTGTACGTAACGCCCGCCGTCATAAGCATAATCAGGATAAATGCCACTAACGATAGGGCTATATGTTTTCTGTTTTTAAAATTGAACTTTTTCATCAGCGGCACCTCCTTTAGTTAAAAGCTTTTTATTACCAATCGTCATCATCAATTTCGCCGATATCGTGACCTGCGCCCTGATCCTCAATATCACCGTCGTGCCAATGACCTTGCAGTTTTTCAAACGAATCAACATAGTAAACATTCGCCGTACCTCTGTTCAGAGTAGAGGTTCCATCATCGGTTTCTCTCCACGAATACTCGGCTTCATCGGTGGCATCGTTCACAAGCTGGAACGTCAGGTCGTTATAGGCGTTGTCTGGTATATTACAATACCACGCGTTATCTGTATCGAAGTTAGAACTCTTGTACATTGTAAACTTGAGGTGGCTAATATCTCTCGAATCGTTAGTATAGTCAAGCATAAGCGAATATCCGGGGTTATTCGCCATGAAGTTCTTAACGTCTTTAGATTTAGTATTATCGATAAACTTTATGGTAGTTTTATTATCCCATGTAGTTGTAAATTTAAGGTTAAGTACGATCTGTTTAAGCATAACAGATTCGCATACACCGTCACTCACACAATTGCTGTCGGTACCCTCAAGCCAAATAATAAGCGAGAACGGACGGGTTTCACCCTGATTGAGCATAGCGAGCTGGCGTTTACCGTAGGAATAGTCCCTAAACGGTACGGCGACCTGCTGGCTGCTTTCGATAAACCTTCCTGTTGTACGGTCAACGTCGTCAACCGCGTTTACGGAAGAAGGATTGTTCTGGGCGTTAAATACGGCAGGCTTTTCCATCTTTTCGTAATAGATGGCCGCTCTTAACGCCTTTTGCGCTTTCGCGCAGGCTGTTTTATATTCTTCCGAAGCGTCGTCGGGAACGTCAATTGACAGGCTTGTATCCTTATCAAGATAGATGCCCGTGTAGTTCGCCTCAGCCGTGAGATTAAAATCATACTGTACGTAATCGTAATTTCGGTCGCCCGCGTTAGCGGTACGGAAAGTCATTTTAGAAGTTGTAGTCGAAAAGTCTGTTCCGTCCGCGGGGAAATATAAGTTGCGTCCGTCTACAGACGAAGCGGGTAAAAGATAAGAGTCGTCGGCGATATTCTGGAACGATTCACCTAAATCGTTTACACGAAGTCCACGTCCTACCGAAAGGCTTATATTTTTTCCATTGGCGTTCGCCTTAGACAATGCGTACCAGCAGTATGTCGCTGAGATTAATACCATTGTGGAAAGAACAAGTGAAACTATAGACAAGGAAAGCTTTTTTCTATCTGCTTTAATAAAACCAAATAAATTGGAAATTCTTTTAGGAATCTCTTTTACATTTTTGCCCATAATTTCACCTCTTTTCAAATTTTTATTTAATTTATCTTATGTTCCAAATTCAAGATAGAGCGAGAATAAACCGTTGTCCATAGAACGTCTCGCCTCGGCGTCCTCGCCTTCTATCCAAAGATTCAGAGTATATTTGTATACGTAATATCCTGTTAAATCACGCTCATCAGTATTATCATCTTTAGTAAAGATGTAATTATTTACCGTTGCATCGCCCGCGATAGTCTGATTTTGGTTTAAAGTCGGATAATATCCTGAACTTCCGATAGGATCATCTGCACCGATTTTTGAAACTTTGAAGTAGTTTGGGTTGGAAACATTATCTCCACTATATCCACCTTTAACCTCACTGTCGTAATATACCTTTTTTTCTAAGGATTTTTTTACAAGATTTTCTCTATTGCCGGTATATTCTGAACCATTATCAACATAATAGTATTTTCCGTCATCAGCAACATTTACATATTTTTTATCAGGTGCAACATATCTACCCTTATAAAATGTATGACAATATGTTTTATCAGCGTAGGTTGCATTAGCAGGAGTAATCCCTGTGAAGAGTTCCCAGTTAGCAGACAAATCGTCAGTCTTTAGATATAAGTCAGGTCTTGGGAGCCATACAAAGCGTTTACTTTCCGCGGCTTTTAAATTCGGGGTGGATTTACCGCCCGAAGCAGTTACACTGTCTACGGGAGCGCCTGTGAGCGATACTCTCATTGCTCCGACAATAGCGTCCGCGGAAAACGCGTTATCAGTATCCTCAGCCGCGCCGTATGAGCTTTGGCGAAGTATATCACTGCCTTTTAGGAGTTTAATATTTGAGTCGTCCTGTACTAAATTACCATTAGAATCGACGTCATAGCCCAGCTCAGAGCCCGCGGCTAAATAGGACGATCCCTTTACGCTGAATTTTTTGCTCTTTGAACGGGCATAGAAGTCAAGCGAGATATAGTTATACTGATCATCGTTATTGGGCTTATCGTCGGTGAGCGCCTCTTTGCTTGAAAGACCTGATTCCCAAACATCGTCCGGAATAACCTTTCTTCCCTGTTCTAAACCTGCCGCGGCTTCGAAGTTCGGAATCGCGAACTGCTCGCCGTCGCTGGTAATATCTTTAAAAAGATTTTTCAGGTATCCTGTATCGGTAAACTCGATAGTGTTCTTCCAACTGCTGTTATTTACAGGGAAAGAATCCTCGCCGTTAACTTTCTCGGGAAGCGCGAGCTCAATGTTTTCGGAATCGGCCGCGGAAATGGTCGTCATACTTGCGGTAACGGTATTGGCGTTCGCGTACCAAGCCCATATAGCCAGGAAAATAATCACAAGCATAACAAGCATCAATATTGAATTTTTAGTAATCATTAGACGCCTGTTATGGCCTGTGTTCTTATCCATCTTAACCTCTGTAATAGTAAATACCGAGAACGGATTTTCCGCTCTTTTGGTTTTTGTTATGGAAAATGTCGGTCAATTGAATTTCTACCTCATTACGTAGGAAATCGGAGAAATCTTTTACTTTCATTTTGTCCACGGACTTATAAGTAATATAAGCGCAGGATTTGTCAGCGTTAGCGAGAACATCGGCAACCGAAGGTTTGCAATCGTCAAACTTAGTTGAGTTAAACTTCTTAACGACCTCGATTTGATTCATATCGCCGGAATAAACTGTCACACGTTTGCCGTCGTTTACAACAAACAGACAGGAAATATTCTTTGTATTCGGAATACGGAATAACCCGCCCTTTGAAGCGAGGCTTTGAGCCTTCAACGCCTGAACGCCAAGCGCTCCGAAAGTAAGGTCGTAACCGAATAATCCTTCGATACCTCTGCCGATTTTAAGCTCTTTCTTATATTTAGCGGCAGCTTCGTTAGCTTTTTTAGCGGCTTTCTTAGCTTCAGCCTGAGCCTTAGTTGTGGCTGCCTTAATCTCAGCCTTAGCCTTTTTGTCGGCTTCTTTCTGAGCGGCTTTCACACGGCTGTCGGCTTCTTTCTTGAGCTTGAGAATTTCCGCCTCGTGCATTCTGTTATTTCTGTCTAGTTCAGAGCTGTGAGCGTCATTGAGCTTATCGACAGCGTCTTTATGCGACTTTTCAAGTGAAGCCTTTTCGCCCTCAAACATCGTATTAAGCTCGGCAACATGAGTAGTATGAGCGGCTTTTTCCGCTTCTACGTCGGCTTTATGGCTTTCTTTCTCAGCGGCGAGTTCCGCTGTAACATTTGTAAGGTTGGTGTTGAGCGAGTCAATAGTCGCGCTCTGCTCGGAGATTGTGTTATCACGCTCGGAAAGCGTAGTGTTAAGCTGCGAAATCTGTTCTTTTGCGCCCGCGATAGCTGTTTCGAGCCCCGCGATAGCCTCTTTCTGCTGAGCGATTGTAGCTTCGTGAGCTTCGATAGTCGCTTTTTGAGCGGCATTCTCGGCTTCGAGAGCGGCTACACGTTCTTCGAGTTCGGCTTTTGTTTTTTCGAGAGCCGCTACGAACGCTTCCAGCTCCTCTATGCGAATCTTCTGTTGAGCGACAATTTCTTCGAGCTCAGCAATCTTTGCCTTCTGCTCCTCGATAATCTGCTCGAGTTCGGCAACTTTAGCTTCGAGTTCAGCCTTAATCTGCTCGAGTTCGGCGATTTTAGCTTTCTGCTCCTCAATAACAGACTGGAGATATTTAACCTGAGCTTCGAGTTCTTCAACTTTCGCTTCAAGCTCGGCGATACGCTCCTTAGCTTTAAGAAGCTCCGCCTTAGTTCTCTGGAGTTCTGTTTCGAGATTTTTAATCTGATCCTCAAGAGCGCGGATATTGCTCTTTAAGGACTCGATAGTCTTGTCGCGCTTTTCAATTTCACGCTTTAGAGCGGCGATTTCCGCTTTTTGATCGCGTATAATTTTCTCGCGCTCACGGATTTCCTGAAGACGAATCTTCATTTCTTCCTTGCGGATTTTATCCACAAGTTCGGCTGTTTCGGTATCTCCCGACTGCTCGCGCTTTCTTCTCTGCTCCTGGTAACGATCCTCGAGCATATTCTTGAGCGCGGGGTTGGTGGAGATAGAGATCATAAAATGCTGGAAACCCATCGAGAAGTACAGTCCCTGCTGTACGTCTTTATCCATTGTACCCGTAAAGTCACGACCTACAATTTCGTAGCCCGGCTTATTATACGCGTACAGATAGTTGAATAAATCAAGACCCGCTTTATAGTTGGGGTTCTTAGTCATAAGGTTGGTACGGTTGATAGGAGGCTTAACTCGAATACACTTTTTGAGCGCCTGCATCATATCGGTATTGAGAAAGCTGTTGAGCTTCTCACGAATACGGCGTACACGGTCGAAGTCGGAAAGCTTTTCAAAATCCTTAACATCGAGGTCGTCAGCCTTAGCGTCCTTAACCTCGTTGGAGTACTCAACCTTAAAGGTAATGTGCTGGTTATTCAGCACCATATCACGATCCATTTCAACCTTGTTGAAAGTATCGGTGGGAGCGTCAACCATCTTGCGATATTTATCGCCTACGAAGTTGAGCGCGTTTTCGATTAATGTGATAAGAAAACGGTTTTCGTAAGTTTCGAAAGAGTCCTCACGTTCAATTGTGAGTACCTTATTCGGAGTAACTTTTCCGTCTTCATCTATATTGTCGATAAAGTTAGTGTGTTGGATTAAGTGTTTAACAGAATCCTTGTTTATAATCTTAGCTTTATCGATTCTATATACTTCGTTATTTTCTACGATGAAACGTCTTTGTTCATCAATAGCTCTTTCGATATAGGGAATGGTATCCTCAATCGCGGTAACCCACTCCATATCGATAACCTTTTCATGAAGTTTACCCGAGAGAACATCTTCTCCCTTGTCGTTATCCTCCATATTGGTTGTGAGATAGTTAGCGGTAAAGTCTGTAGCGAGGTGCTTTTGCATGTATTTATAGGAACGGTAATACTTATCAAAATTCTCCAAAAATCACTCACCTCTTTTTCAGTAATAATCCTAAAACTCTCAAACAAACACCTTATGGGACGTCAATTTTCATTGACGACCCTATAAGTTAATGGTTAATTACGCAAGCTTCTTGAGCATGAGGAGGTAATCTTTACACTCGCCCATGTTTTCTTCGCCGAATAATTCGTCCATATATGCTATCAGACCGTCAATCTCGTCTCGGATGTAAGAGAGGTTAAGTGCCTCAAACTTACGTAATACCTTACGCGCAAGGATATAATCGAGTCCGTCGATTTCTGTTCCGCCTGTACCAACGTACGCGGGAACGTAATCCTTAATCTGCTTCATAATACGGTTACCGAAAGCTACTCTGAAATGAGCGATTACGTAATCGTCTACGAGAGCGAGTTTGTTAAGGAGGTCGTCAGAAATAGGATTATCCGCTTTAGCTTTATTTAAAATATCTTCAAAGTGGTGATAGTTAATAACTACAGGAGGTGTATCGGG
>JAHKZS010000236.1 GCA_020626545.1 bacterium | reverse complement strand
CAAATTATTATACATCCGACGCAAAATGTTGTCAATAGAAATATGCATTTTTATTATTGTATTATTTCATTTTAGTTTATTTTTTAATTTATTTTCTTGGAATATTTAAAAATATTGCAAGATAATATAAAAAACTTGCAATTATCTATTGACAAACATACTCACATAATATATACTCATATCATAGTTAATGGATACCGCGGGCTTTTTAAAGTTTGCGTTTGTTTTTGTTTTAGAATGGAGGATAACTATGTGTGGAATAGTAGGATACGTCGGCCCGCGCGATTGTTCCGACGTACTGGTATCGGCTCTCACAAAGCTTGAATACAGAGGTTATGACTCGGCGGGAATCGCGGTTTTCGAAAACGGTAAGATTGAAGTCGCTAAATCCAAAGGCAGACTTTCCGACCTGGTTGAAAAGATGAAAAAGGAAGGTAAACCTCAGGGACACGCGGGAATAGGACATACCCGCTGGGCTACTCACGGCGAACCGTCCGATATAAACTCGCATCCTCATTCGGGAAGACGTGTTACCATTGTACACAACGGTATTATCGAGAATTACAAAGAACTCAAAAAATTTCTTATCGAAAATGAGCGCACAGAATTTTTAAGCGACACCGACACTGAGGTTGTCGCCCAACTTTTAGACTTTTACTACGACGGAAATCCCGTAAGATGTATACGAAAAGTTCTCCACGAACTCAGAGGTTCTTTCGCTCTCGGGATAGTTTTCGCCGACCGCCCGGAAACAGTTTACGCGGTTAGATGTGAGTCCCCGCTAATAGTCGGTCAGGGTTTAGGCGAAGCGTTTATCGCTTCCGATGTTCCCGCTATTATTAAATATACTAAGGATTATTATCTTCTTGAGTACGGCGAAATCGCGGTAATGAAAAACGGCTCCGTTACATTCTGTGATTTTCACGGAAGGCTTGTTGAAAAGGAGCTTAAAACCGCGGACTTCGACGAAGACAGTGCCGAAAAGGGCGGGTTCGAGCATTTTATGATAAAAGAAATCCACGAACAGCCCACATCCGTCAAAACCACTATAACCCCTCGTATAGAAAACGGGCTGCCGAATCTTTCCGAATGCGGAATCACTCCCGAAGCTCTTAAAAAGTTTAACAATATATTCATTGTAGCGTGCGGTACGGCTATGCACGCGGGTATGGTTGGAAAATATGTAATAGAAAAGCTCGCGAGGGTGTCCGTTACGGTGGATATAGCGTCCGAATTCCGCTATCGGAATCCTCTGATAAACAAAAACGACCTTGTTATTATAATCAGCCAGTCCGGAGAAACAGCGGACTCAAAAGCGGTATTAAACCTCGTTAAAGATACAGGAGCTAAAACACTCGCCGTGGTAAATGTTAAAGGAAGCTCCATCGCCCGCGAGGCCGATATGGTTATCTACACCCACGCCGGCCCTGAAATCGCTGTAGCCTCAACCAAGGCATATATGGTACAGCTTTCGGTAATGTATTTGCTGGCGTTCGAGATGGCGTACGCTAAGGGAAGGATTACCGAGGAAAAATGCAGAGAGCTTACTTCTGAGCTGGTAAAAATCCCCGGTGTAATCGAAAAAACAATAACGAATTTAATCGACACCTGTCAGTATATATCAACGAAACTTATTACCGCCGACAGCCTTCTGTATATAGGGCGCGGGCTCGACTACGCGCTTTCGATGGAGGGGTCTTTAAAGCTTAAAGAAATCTCTTATATTCACTCGGAAAGTTACGCCGCGGGGGAACTTAAACACGGTACAATTTCACTAATTACGGACGGTATGCCTGTAATCGCCGTAGCTACGCAAACCTCGCTTCTCGAAAAAACCATAAGCAACATTAAAGAGGTTAAAGCCAGAGGCGCGATGACGATAGTTATATGCGACGAATTCGCCGAAATGGACAAAGACGCCGCCGACTACACAATCAGAGTCCCGAAAATATCGGAAACTCTTATGCCGATGGTGGCTACAATACCGATGCAGCTTTTAGCGTATTACACATCGGTAAATAAAGGTAACGACGTAGACAAACCGAGGAATCTCGCGAAATCAGTTACAGTAGAATAACAAAAATCCTTGCGGCAGAACGCAAGGATTTTTCTTTATAAACTTTTCCTGAAAATCAGCTTGAAAAATCTTCTCACAAACGGCTGAATAAAGAGGTGTTGGGAGAAAAACGCGAACGGAAGATTAAAGCATATAAGCTTGAACCAATGGCACAAAAGCACCATAACGTTAAAACCCTCGTAAAACGGATAGTAAATAATCGCCGCGATAAAGCTCATAGCGGGACACATTATAGCTACCGTTACGGTGATAATCGCTCCCTCGAAAATAATCGGGTTAATAGTTTTCATATCGAACATTTTAGAGGCTATCTTAAACGAAAGCGGACTTCCGACAAGCACCTCGAGCGTATAGGCAAACGCGAATTCCACGAGCACAACCGCCCATATCGGCAGCATAGTACCGAACATCATAATTCTGCCCTGCTTATTTACGGCGGTAAGGACACTGCTCGTGTAGTTAAAGGCACGGAGTGTATCGCCGTTGAGGACATAGATATTATAGAACACAAAAGCGTGAACCGTAATAACTACCGTGATAAACGCGAACACCATTCTTTGAAACTGATTTTTTGGCATAATATCATCCTTTCTCATAAATATAAAGACACAAAAACGCGCGCAAATCTAATTAAAATACAATGTTCCGTAATTCAGAATACAATGTACCGTAATCAGATTTACGCGCGTCAGCGCTACATGTGTCGTTTTGTATCGGTGTTATTTTATCACAAAACAAACCTTATAGTCAAGTTTCGGCACAAAGAAAAAGACAGACGCGAAAGCGCCTGTCTTAAAATTTTCTTATGTACCAAATTATTCAGCGAACATTTTCTTAGCTTTGCTAAGGAATGAGATATAAATGAAATACTGAATAACGTTAAGAACAGCTGATACAATCGCAATGATTCCTGCTGTAACCGCAGCGCCTGTGCCGTTGAAGATAGCAACGATGAGGTTAGCGATGATAGCGAGAACGTAAACGCAGATGATGAGCTTAAAGATTGTGTTACCCTTATTTACTACATCGTCTCTGCCGAGCTTAGAAGCTAAATTGCAGCAACCCTGAATGATATAGATAGTGATAACAAGGTTGATAACTTCAGAAGCGATGTCGATAACAGACTTAACTGTAGCGTTACCGCTAAAGAAAGAGCCGACAACAGCAACTACAAGTCCCGCAAAAATAAGATAAAGAGCAATCTTGAAAGCAGGCTCATCTTTACCGACATTATTTACACCGATGATCTTGAAGATATAAGCGATAATGCCGAGAACTGCGGTAGCGATACCGAACAGTCCTGCCGCTCCTAAAGAAGCTACTGCTCCGCCCGCGGATTCAGCTTTGGTGGCAACAGCCATAACAACTACGAAAATAGCTGTAATTACCGCACAAATAGCCGCGATTAAGGCGAGAACTTCAGCAGTAAAGATTTTCTTTATGCCTTTTGATGCATTGTTGAATTCCATAATGTAATTCTCCTTTTCTTTTTTTACCGGCTATACGCCGATTTAAGCTCATTATATCTTAACCAAAGAAGTTTTTCAAGGGTTTTTTCAAAAATTAAAAGTTACGCTTTTGATACAGTTTAGCCTGAAATTATGTCTTTAATAACCTTACTTATATCCTCGTCGACACATATCGAGCGATTCTCTATATCTTCGGGACAAACACTTTCGCCAAGGTTAATACAGGCGTAAGTCGCGTTCTCATTCATAAGCGTTATTCTCCAGAACGGATACTTAATTATAACAGGAGTATTGCCTCCTACACCGAGCTCTAAGAGCAGAATTTTCTTGTCCTTATACTCTTTCAGGAAATTTTCGTAACGCTCGTTAGCTTTATGCCAACCCTCGTCCTCGACGAATTTATCGTCACACCTAAGATTAATGGTCATATTCTTCCCGCACACGGGACATTTAGGTATAAGCTCACTCGGGATTTTCATATCTTCCTGGCGGGCGACCATATCGGTGACGACATCCTCGTTATCGTAGGTTTTATTATGGCAAGGTACGGAGCATTGGAAAAGTCCGTAGTCGCCCTGGGTATAGAAAAGACGTTTTTTATCGAAGCCCGCGAGCTGAAATTGATGGTCTACATTAGTCGTAAGGACAAAATAGTTTTTATCCCGAACCAGTTCGTACAAATCGGTATAAGGCTTACCCGCCTTTACGCCATAGCGGTTAAAGTAGATGTGCCTCGACCACCATGCCCAGAAAACCTCGTCCGACGGGAACGGATAGAAGCCTCCCGAGTACATATCTGTTATACCGTATTTTTCGGCAAAATCGGAAAAATGCTTATAGAAACGTTCTCCCGAATAAGTAAGTCCCGCTGATGTGGACATACCCGCGCCCGCTCCGATAAGTATCGCGTCGGCGGTATTTAAGGCTTCTTTAAGTTTATTAATCTGAGTATTATAATCTTCGTGAGTTTTTATAAGTTTCATACTTTCACTCTTTTCTTTCGACCGCTTCGTGTAAACAAGCGGTATAACAGTTTCCGCAATGCAGGCAATTACTGTCGTTTATAACCGCGGGTGTATCGGAAAAATCTATACAGGATTGCGGACAAACCTCAAGACAGCTTTTACATCCAATACAATTATCGTTTATAAAATAGCCTGACCGCGCTTCAACAGTTTTGGGTTTTCCGAAAGTAAAGCTCGCGCGTTCGATAGGCTTTTTACTTAAATCAAACCACTCGCCGCTGCCCTCGTAAATCTGAAACACAGTTAAAGCGCGGCGGCTATCCTCAGTCGGATAGATTTCGTACATATATGGATTCTTATCAAATAATTCGGGAATTTTATCGAACCCGAGCTCTCTAACCTTTCCCCTTACGGAAACCGCTACACTCGTCATAGTATCCTCGCCCTTCATAGCGGTAAAGGCGAGAAAATTTCTCTTTATAAGGCGGTCGTAAAAGTTCTTGCCCTTGGCGGTAAGAAAATAAAGAGAATTATCGTCGAAATCCATCATATCTATAGCGCATGTTACGGGTAAACCGTTATCGTCTACGGTCGCGGTAATTGTGCGGTGTATATCTTTTACGATAAATTCTAAATAGTTTTTCATTAAGCTTGTGCCTCAATCTCTTTTCGAACATCCTCGATAACGTCGCTGAGTTTAATCTTTTTCAGCTCGTTTTCCATAGTGTCCTGAATATGCTTTAGGCGGGAATCTGTTGCTTTATGGATATTTCTTCCGACGGGACAATCGGGATTCGGGTGTTCGTGGAAATGAAATAAGCCCTCGTCCTTTACGCTGTCGACAGCTTCGTAAATATCGTAAAAGCTGATTTTATCGAGCGGTTTTGCGAGCGTTATTCCGCTTGCGCCCTGCCGTGAGTTTAAAATTCCCGCTTCCTTTAGCTGAGAAATAACGCCTCGGATAATGACAGGGTTTACGCCTGTGCTATCGGCTATGAAATTACTGGTAACCTTATAGTCGTCCTTAAAGCAATCGATACAGGCTATAGTATGGACACCTATAGTAAATTTACTTGTTATCTGCATTAGTAATCCCTCTTTATTTTTAGATTACTTATAATATAACATATTACAACTTTCTTATCAATACAAGGGCGGAAAATCCCGCCCTTGTAACTATTAAATTATTCGCTTACTACGGAAATTCGCTCTTTAATATGGTTGCCTTTTTCGATTTCGTCAACCATAGCGATCGCGTAATCGGCGTAGCTTATAACGCTCTCACCCTTGGAGTTAAGTACGAGTTCTTCTCCGCCGAGGATATATTTTCCGGTGCGTTCGCCGTCAGCTTGGAAGTCGCCCGCGGGGCTTATAAATGTCCAGTTGACGTCGGAGCGTTTTCTGAGTTCGTCAAGCTCCTCACCCATAGCGTTTGCGAGAGGCATAAAGATTGCGGGGAAATCAGCGCCGTCCTTTACCTGTATAGTATGCTCGGGGTTAACATAAAGGCTTCCTGCTCCGCCTACTATAACAAGACGTGTATCTGTTCCCGAAAGAATATCGCAAAGGTGCTGAGATGTTGTTACGTGCATAGGTTGTTCCTCATCTTTCCATGCGCCGAAACCGTCAACTACCGCGTCGAACCCCGCTAAGTCCTCTTTTGTTAAATCCATAATATCTTTCTGAACATAGTCTTTAGCGATAGTTTTGTTCTCCGATCCGCGACCGAACGCCTTTACTTCGAAGCCTCGTCCGATTGCTTCCTCGATAACCTTTTGTGATACTCTGCCGTTTGCCGCTACTACTGCGATTTTCATAATAAAGTCCTCCTGAAAATAAATTTTTTATATCCGCAAGAGTTATTCTATTTATCTTGCACTTGTAATATAACACATTACAAGTTACTTGTCAATACTTTTATTACAATTTTTATTTTTTTCATAACTACAATATTTCGGCTTTGAAGATTTTACTTACTCCTTTCGCCGCGTTTAGAAAATCCTCTATAGGTTGTTTTTCGGATTTACCGATAAAAGTAATCTTGTAAAATATTTACAGCTCAATAAACCTTATGTGTGTAATTATCACGTTCGCGCAGGTGTTTTTCCTTTCACATACGGCACAGGAACTTTATTGTCATACTTTTTAAGAGATAATCATATAAATATCGGTATAAGCGCCGATTTTTTCGGCATTTCGGACATTGACAAGCCCGTGAAAAATATACTATAATGGTGACTCAAAGGCAAACCTGTCGAAAGGCAGGGGCGCAAAGCTAGGTATCTAAGCGTTTTCGTATGATCGACCGGCCGCATTCTTTATGAACGCGGCCGGTTTTCTTTTTTTGGGAGGTGAGAGCTTGAACAAGGTTTTTCGCGAAGAAAAAAAGTTCCTCATAAGCGTAGCGGAATTTTTAAACACATCGGATAAACTCGAGAAAGTTATGTTGCAGGACATACATAACGGGACACACGGATATTTAATCCGTTCTTTATATTTCGACACGATTTACGACGGCGACTTTTTCGAAAAACAAGCGGGCGTTGAGTTAAGGCGAAAAGTAAGGCTGAGGTGCTACGATCCGAACGCCGATTTCGCAATGCTTGAGCTTAAACAAAAGCAGGGCTCCAGGCAGTTAAAACGGTCGCTGAGAATCACCCGTGAGGACGCGCAGCGGCTTATTGAGCGCGATTACTCGCCGCTGTTAAAGTACGAAGACCCCTTCGCCGCGGAAATGTACGCGCTTATGCAGACAAGAGTTTACCGTCCCAAAACGATAGTGCAGTACAACCGCAAGGCGTTTATCGCTAAAGAAAACAAAATCCGTGTAACTTTCGACAGTCGGATAGAATCTACCGAGAGCAGTTTTGATTTATTCTCGGATAAGCTCGATATGAACCCTGTTCTCGACCCGTACGACGTTGTGCTGGAAGTTAAGTTCAACGGATTTTTGCTCAGCTACATTAGAGGGCTGATTAATAATATAGACAAGAGCGAATTGTCCGTAAGTAAATATGTACTCGCGAGACAAAACGCCTACCAGACACATTTATAAAGGAGTAAATTTATGAAGGATAAGTTGTTTAATATTTTCGAAAACACAGGCGAGCTTTCTCCCGAGGGAATTATTTTCAACGTACTTATGGCGGCGGTTTTATGAGCGTTTATCTATTTTTCCTATTACCTTTCGCACAAAGGCACTATCTACAGCAAGAAGTTTAACGCTTCGCTCGTAGTTCTTACGGTACTTACAGGCACGGTTATGACCGTAATCGGAAACAACATCGCTCTTTCGCTCGGTATGGTCGGCGCGCTTTCTATCGTAAGATTCAGAACGGCGATTAAGGACAGCAGAGATACGGTTTATATTTTCTGGACGATTATTGTCGGAATATGCTGCGGCGTTGGCGATTATCTCGTAGCCTGCGTCGGAAGTATCGTAACATTCGCAGTACTTTTAGTTCTCGGATTTATTAGAAGCGACAACCGTATGCTCATTATTATCCGCGCTTCGAGAAACCGCCAGTCCGTTATTCAGGCGCATATGTGTCCAGCTTTGTAGTGTACTCCTTGCCGTTAACGGTATATTTAGCTGTTGTAATATACTGCACATCATTTTCATTATCGGCGTCGGGAATATAATCGGGGTCCTCCTCGATAGATACGATTGTGGCTGTTGTCGTTTCATAGCCTGTTGATTTAATAAACGTAGAATAAACTCCGAAGCCCAACGCTATTACAGCGATTACCGCCGCAAAAATTTTAAGTCCGGGTCCTTTTATTGAAATCAATTGAAAAACTTCCTTTCTGTTTTTATTTTATTATAATACTAACACTTTTATTAATAGTCTTAGCTTTATAATTTAAATTACCCTTTGCGGTGATCCTAACCTTAATCTTGTACGTACCCTTCCTGTACTTACCTTTCTTTACGGTGAGCTTACCGGTTCTTGTAAACTTAAACCTTTTAATTGATATTTTCTTTTTCCCAAGCTTTACCGAGGTTGTTTTCACCGTTAAGGCACCCTTTGCCTTACTTATTGTAAGAGGCTTAACGGTGCGCGCCTTTGTCCTCAACGCCTTAGCCTTGATGGATTTTGTTTTCTTCGTAACCTTGAGCGTGTTAGCCTTTTTGCTTGACTTCACAATAACCTTGTACT
>JAHKZS010000235.1 GCA_020626545.1 bacterium | reverse complement strand
GTTCCATCATACTTCTTATTGAAGAAAATACAGGCTCTCCCCAGTTGACTGGATAGTCACTATGTGAAGCGTGATTGGCTCTTTGACCCCGCAGAGGCACATCAGTTCTCACCTTACCGACCTGTGTGTTTTGCTTTCCACTCTGATTACAGTGTCAGCCCTCCGAATAATAAAATTTCGAGGCTCCATCACCTTATAACCCCGCTTCCTCGCTGTCTACGCTTTACTGCAAGCATTACTGTTTACAGCACAAGACTCGCTATCGTTGGTTGGTTAGACCTTACCGAACAGGATTCCCACCTGCTAGACTATCCGCCCTTCGTCTGGGCGCACAAACAGAATTTAAAATTCTCTTACAGAATTATAAAAGAAAAAGGCTTACTCACCTCGAATAACTCTGAGGTAAATAATATAGCTATCGTGACGGACAGCTTCCATCAGTTCAGGGCTAGGATAATCGCTTCGAAATTAAAAAACTCGTACGGAATCAAGACAAAGCTCGGTTCAGTCAACGCTAAAAACGGCAGAATCGGAATAACCCTCTACCCCACTTTTTTCGTCAGAGAATGGATAGCTATTCCGTTTGAAATTTTTAAATAATTCTTCATTAGAATTATAATAAACAAAAGAAAACGCGTGTACTTAAATGTACACGCGTTTTAAGTTTATATTATTTTACTAACGCCGCGCCTAAAGCCTTGCAGGCTTCCTTAGCCTCGTCGTCGGGTTCTTCGTTACAGATTACGAAATCGCACGCGAACTCTACGCCTAAATCCTTGCAGACTTCTTCCCACTTGCGCATCCATTCGCCGTCGCCCCAGCCGTAAGAGCCGAATAAGGCTATTTTCTTTCCATTTAATTCAGCTTCACAATCGCTGAACATAGGCTCAAACTCGCTGTCCTCGAGTTCCTCGTCGCCCATAGACGGACAACCGAACGCGATAGCGTCGAACTCCTTTACCTTATCGGCGGTAAAATCGGAAGCGGAAAATACCTGAACCTCCGCGCCCGCGTCCTTGACGCCCTCCTCTACGCAATTAGCCATAGCTTCGGTATTACCTGTACCGCTCCAGTAGACTACTGCTGCTTTCATAATAAATCAATCCTTTCATATATATTTTTACGCAACCGTAAGCTGCGAAATTGACCTGTTACCCTCGCTCCATAAACGCGAGTAAATATTTTTACACTTTTTAAAGCGGTTGAATGTTTTAATAGCCTCACATTCATTGCAATAAACCTTCCAACATCCGCAACACTTGGAGTTTTTACCTGAGTTTTTGATAAAACCGATTACATCCCCGAGCGGATAGCCGAGGAATAATCCTATCTCGTGCGGGAAGCTCTCGCTGTTGTTAAGCTTTTTCCTAAGAGTATTTATAGCGGAGTTTATGTCCGCGCTCTCGTAGCCGTTATTTTTAAGAAAACGCTTTACTCCCCTTTTATTAAAATCCTGCTCGAGTTTTTTACTTCGATACAGGTAAATTAGAGCAACTCCGTTTTTGTAGCGGAGAAGTTTAAGGGTTAAGTTTTTATTTAAGAAAACCTTATTCCAATACTTTATGTCCTCGATAACGGTATTTAAGTCGCTGTTTACAGTAAACAGGCTGGCGGTTTTTAATGAAGCGAGAGTCGGAGAACACTGATTAATTAAATTTTTTTCAATCATATTTACCTCCCGATGTATCATTTACATTTAACAACAATTTATAAGTTAGCTATAACTAACTTATATCGTTTAAAATAAAGCGGTTCACGTCCGCCAAAAGTTAGCTATAACTAACCTGTAAATATAATACACTATTTAAAAGTAATTGTCAAGAGAAAAAATGTAAGGGTGTAGGATGTAGAGTTAAGGTGACGTTTAGGTTCGCGCCATGTAAGGTCGTCTTGGCGAAGCGCTAAGAGCGGAGATGAAAGATCTTTTTAATTTAGATGTTAGTTTCTTTATACCTTGATAAAAAGGCAATATCGCTTTATCAAACCTAGTTTTTCGACAATCAAGCTATTTTTCGACAAGTAGAAAGGCGTATCTTTCGATACGCCTTTAGAAAACTATTTTTATTTGAGATAAGTTGTAGTGCCGCCGATTTTACCGTCGATACCGTTAAAGCCTGAGGCGCAGCATACATAAACTCTCATATTTCCTTTACCCGAAGCGGGTACTGTAAGTGTACCGCCTGTTACGTTCTGGACATCGCCTGTAACCGCGTCGATATACTTACCGTTAGGAATATTCTTAAATGTAGCAGCGTTAGTAACAGCTACGCACGCGAGCGAGTCAACGCCCTCTTTAGCGTCTGTGTAACGGCGGATATAAGCCATATCTCCGCTTACATAGCTACTGTCTACAGTGTACTGACCCTTCTGGAGAGCGGGAACAGCGCGCCTGATTGCGTTAAGCTTAGTGAGCTGCTGGCAAAGAGGACTTTCGAGAGTGGACTTAACCTTACCTGTAGCTGTGTAGTCGCTGAAATCGTTAGCGCTTACGTCGCCCTCGATATAGTCGCCATAGTAAGCTCGGCAAGTCTCGGACAGAGGAATGTTTGGTCCTTTATCAATTACGTTACCTTTACCGAACTCAACCTCGTTGCCGTAGTAAAGACAAGGAATACCGCGGAATGTGAACATTAAGTTCATATTCTCAGCCCAAGCCTGTGTACCGCCGGCGTAACCGCTCGCCTGACCATTGTCGGGTGAGTAGTCGTGAGACTGTACATACATTACGTTGTATGTAGAATCATTGAAATACTTATCCTCAGCCTTAGCCGCGTTGAACGCTCCGCTCGCTGAGTCGAAGCACCAGTGCATTGTAAAGTCGATAGCGTTCATTCCCGAAGCCTTGGAGTTATCGGGAGTATGGTAATTGATACCGCTTAACAGCGCGTTGGATGATGTAGGCTGTTTTGATGTATCGTCGTACTGCTTATAGTGATCGAAAGTGAGGTTCATATTATCGTTGACGGACTTAGCGTCTGTACCCCAGTTCCATTTACCTGCCCATGAAGAATCCTCGTCCCAAGTATAGAACGCTACACTCTCCTGAGCGTGATCACGATACCATGTCTGTGAGTATCTACAGCAGATTTCACCGAACATAAAGAAACCAGGTTTACCGGCATCCTCAGCCGCGGCGAGAATCTGTTTGTTGTACATCATATTAAGAGAAAGTCTCGGAATATGTCTTACAGTATCTACACGGAACGCGTCTACGCCCATATTGATATATTTAGCGTAAGCGTTGGTGGTATACTCGGCGACAGCGGGGTTCTCTGTGTTAAGGTCAACGCAGTCGCCCGCAATCTGGCAATACTTACAGGTCCAGTCGTCCCAGTTAAGACTCTGGAAATAACCTGTGTGATAGTAGTTATTAGCGTTGGCTTTAGAATCGGTAGAAACCTTAGCCATATCGTAGTCTGTGGTATCAGGATGCGAGCCTGTGGAGTTATTCTCCTTTACGGTAGTATTCTTCATAAGGTTAAGACGTGAATCGTACTGAGCCTGCGGTTTAAGGTTCCAGTATTCCTGGGCGGTTTTAACGCCAGCAAAATCGAGAAGCTCCTTAGTAGGTACTAAGCTCTCCTCTAAGTTAGAGAGGTCGGCGTCGTACTTCTTAGTAAACTCGGGGCAAAGATTAGTTTCGCCGAAGTTACCTGTATGGTTCCATACAACGTCCTGACAAATCTTCATATTCTTGGCGTGAGCCGCGTCGATTAAATCCTGATATGTAAAATCTTTACTCTCGTAACGGGAATCGACTTTCTCGAAGTTCATAGCGTGGTAGCCGTGGTAATCATATCCCGAAGCATTCTCTACAACCGGAGTAATCCAGATCGCCGAGAATCCGAGAGCCTTAATATAGTCGAGCTTTTCGGCTAAGCCCTTAAAGTCTCCGCGCCACGCGGGGTCTGAATCGGGGTTGCCTGCCTTAGCGTCATCCCAACAATGTACGTTATTAGACTTATCACCGTCGTAGAAACGTGTCGGGATAACGAAGTAGATGGTATCCTCTCTGAAGTCAATACTGTCATTCTGAGGGGTTGTATCGGGGTTAGTATTTCTCCAGATTTTTTTCTTATACCACCACTCACCTGTGTTGCGGGTGAGTTCGTTTGAGAGCTGTTTTCCGTCTTTATCGGTAAACAGCATATTAATCTTAGTAACATCCTTAAAGGAATATGTGTACCAATCTTCTCCCTGAGTAGCGTCTTTAGTCATTTTAACGCCGGGATAGTTGGTTTCAATATTTTTCGGAAGCGAATTCCAGTAATATATATACGGCTCTACATCTGCGCTCTTGAAATGAACGGTTATTCCTGTGTCGGCGGAAGTTGATTTTTTATCGGATACAACCGCCGCTGTGGTTACTACACTAACGGAAACAACCAGCATTAAGGCGAGAATAAGAGCAACTATGCTTTTAAACTTAGTCATTATTCTCTCTCCTTAAAACGAGGTTATCATCTTCGCGACATACTTCTGAATCTGTGTAGCGTCCTTAACGCTTACGTAACCGTCCTTATTAGTATCAGCAAGCTTCTGCTGTGCTGAATTAAGGGTTACAATACCGGCAAGATGCTTCTGGATTAAAGTAGCGTCCTTGATATTGATATTGCCGTCCTGGTTAACGTCACCGAGGCTCGGGTTAGGTACTGTAACTACAGGAGTAGTGTCGATATCGGGAGGTGTAGTTGTCGGCTGCTGAGGTGTCGGGGGATTAGTAGGAGTATAAGGAACTACAGTCGGCTGTTCGTCCTTATCATCAGCGGGAACATCCGCGGCGCAGGTGTAAGTATAAGTTCTGCTTACAGTATCGTTAGCGGAGTTCTGGACATACGCTTTTACAGTATAAGTACCGAGCTTAGTTGGTTTGTATGTATAAGCGTTACTTAAAGTATAGTAAGGAACGTTATCGTTACCGTCGGGATCGGTGATAATAAACTTATAGAATAAGAGGTTTGTACCTGTCTTACCGCCGATAGCTCCTGTGGTAAATGTGATATTAGTATCCTTCTTGATATATCTAACAGTTCCGAGAGAATTCGAGAACGCGCTTATAAACGGCTCAACTAGATTAGAGGCGTCCTTGATTTCGAAGCTGATAGAACGTGAGTTAGTGTTGCCGGCGGTATCGCTTACGTCGACTGTGATAGTGTAGTTACCAGCCTTAGTCGGAATCCATGTTACGCTTGAAGCCGAGCTGTTGGAAAGGATAGCCGCGCTGCCTGTGGAATCCTTAGCGGTGAATTTGTATGTGAGCGCGCCCGCGGAGGATTTAGCCGTCGCGGAGATTAACACGCTAGAGTTAGTATAGGAAGGAGATTCAACGTCGGTGTTTAACGAGGTAATCTTTACAGGACTTGAGCTGTAATCTTCCCATCCTTTAGTTTTGTTGTTATAAATCTTTCCGCTTCCGGGGAAAGTCATATCGCTTGTCTGGGGAGCTCCGTTCGCGTTAAAGATAATATTAGCGTAGCTCTTATCGTAGTTAAACTCCCAAACGCCGTCTCCTAAATCAGTCATAGGCTTTCCGGGCCACTCGGCAAGCTTATCTTGGTCGGAATTCCACATATAAACACATACGGAACTCCAGTCCGCGTCGTTCTGGCAGTAAACTGTACCGCCCGCGCCTGTCTTTAACTTAGTTTTCTTTTCTGCCTTAGCCTTAGCCTCGGCGTAAGCAGTCCAAGATACAGTAAAGTCCTCTTCGGAGCTGTCGGGTTTAGCGATCTGTCCATCTCCCGAATAGCTTAACTCAGCGGACTGAGTTTCGCCGTCGGTAAACACAATCTTATTCCAGTTACCGCTAACTGTATAAGACCAGATATCGCCTGAAACATTTTCCATAGCTTCTCCGGGGAATTGAGCGTTACTGCCGTAGTTATTATACATATAGCAGTAAACTTCCGAGAAATTGGTTACGGAATTATCGAAATAAATCACGTCACCTGCCGCGGCAGATGTGGTACTTACGCCCGCGATTACCATGCAGGACATAACCATAACTGCCACAAGGAATAAGCTTATAAATTTACTTTTCCTCATAAGTTTTCCTCCTTTGAATTTCAAAACTTCTATATAATTATGATAAATTTGTACAGTGTGAACAATTTTCCCCACTATAAATTTATACAATTATACGATAATATTTTAACAAAATTTATTAATTTTTATTTTCTATAACAGAAAAAAGGCTTCGTCAAGTTAACGAAATTTTCTAAATTTTTTTGTAATTGTTTTACAAAAATGTCAGCACTATATAAATAGCGCTGACATTGATATAATTTTTACTTTTTGCCTTTAATTTTATCCCAATATGTTTTAAATGCCTGTTCGTTTTTATTGTCGCCGAACTCATAATAAACGGCGTCCTTTATAGCGTCGGGCAGGTACTGCTGTTCTACGTAATGGTTAGGATAGCTGTGGGGATAGAGATAGAACTGGCCCTTATTCTGATTATCCTCGCCGTCGTAGTGCATATTTTGGAGCTGTCTCGGGATAGGGCCGCCCTTCCCCGCTTTTACGTCGGAGATTGCCCTGTCTATAGCCATAATACCCGAAATCGACTTAGGCGCGTTACACACCATTATTACCGCGTCGGCGAGCGGTATTCTCGCTTCGGGCAAGCCGACCTTCATAGCCATTTCGACACAGCTGTGTACTATAGGTAAAAGCTGTGGATAGGCGAGTCCGACATCCTCAGCGGCGCATACCATAAGCCTTCGACAAGCCGAGGGTAAGTCCCCCGCCTCTAGAAGTCTCGCTAAATAATGGATAGCGGCGTTCGCGTCGGAACCGCGCATACTTTTCTGATAAGCCGAAACAATATCGTAGTGCTCGTCGCCGTCACGGTCGTATCTAACGGCGGATTTTTGGGTGAGTTCGGCTACCGTGGAATACTCGACGCTTTTCTTACCGTCGATTTCGGAAGTCGCCAATACAGAAAGCTCCACGGCGTTAATCGCTTTTCTTACATCTCCGCCGCAAGCAGTCGCTATATGGGATACGCTCTCGTCGTCGATGTCGATGTCGATTTCTTCCTCAACGGCGAGATAGTCAACCGCTCTATACACCGCTTTTTCTATTTCCTTAGGCTCTACGCTTTTAAACTCAAAAACCGTACTTCTCGATAGTATGGCGTTGTATACATAGAAATAAGGATTCTCTGTGGTGGAAGCGATAAGAGTTATCTTACCGTTTTCAATATACTCGAGCAGAGTTTGCTGTTGTTTTTTATTAAAATACTGAATCTCGTCGAGGTACAAAAGCACGCCGTTTAAGCCCAATATAGTATCGGTAGACGCGAAAACTTCCTTTATATCGGCGGTTGACGCGGTAGTACCGTTGAGCTTTTTAAAGGCGCGGTTAGTTTTTCTTGCGATATAATTAGCGAGCGTAGTCTTACCTACTCCCGACGGGCCGTAAAATATCAAATTGGGAACTGTTCCGCTTTCGATAATCTTTCGAAGCGGTTTATCTTTTCCGAGAAGATGCTTTTGTCCGACAATTTCGTCGAGACTTTCAGGTCTTAATCTATCGGCTAAAGGAGCGGACATACTATACCTCCGATTCGCTGTAATTGATAAGTGGTAAGTGATAAGAATTAATAATCTTACCGCTTACCACTGAAACGCTTATATTATTCGTAAAGAGGATATTTAGCGCAGATTTCCTCAACACCTGCTCTTACCTTATCGGCGTTAGCGTCAAAGTCCTTAAGAACAAGAGTGATGTACTCGGCGATTTTATCCATATCGTCTTCCTTTAAACCTCTTGTTGTAACGGCGGCTGTTCCGATACGAACGCCTGATGTTACAAACGGCGAGAGAGGCTCGTTGGGGATTGTGTTCTTGTTAACTGTGATATAGCACTCGTCAAGACGGGCTTCAAGCTCTTTACCTGTAACGCCTGTACCGCGTAAATCCATAAGAAGAACGTGGTTGTCTGTACCGCCCGAAACGAGCTTATTACCTCTCTTAATAAGTCCGTCGGCTAAAGCCTTACAGTTCTTGACAATCTGCTCGGCGTACTCTTTAAACTCGGGCTTCATAGCCTCGCCGAAGCACACAGCCTTAGCGGCGATAGTATGCATAAGAGGGCCGCCCTGTGTTCCGGGGAATACAGCCTTGTTGATATCCTTGGCGTACTTTTCTTTCATAAGGATAAGTCCGCCGCGGGGGCCTCTTAATGTTTTATGAGTTGTAGTTGTAACAAAGTCGCAATACGGAACAGGGTTCGGATGAACTCCGCCCGCTACTAAGCCGGCGATATGAGCCATATCTACCATAAGATAAGCTCCTACCTCGTCGGCGATTTCACGAAGCTTTTTAAAGTCGATTACTCTCGGATAAGCGCTCGCGCCCGCTACGATAAGCTTAGGCTTACACTCCTTAGCGATTTTAAGAACATTATCATAATCTATGTAGTGAGTTTCGGGATCAACTCCGTAAGGTACGAAGTTAAAGTATTTACCCGAAATATTAACAGGCGAGCCGTGAGTGAGATGTCCGCCTTCGTTGAGGCTCATACCCATAACCGTATCGCCCGGGTTGAGCATAGCGAAGTATACGGCTGTATTAGCCTGAGCTCCCGAGTGGGGCTGTACGTTAGCGGCGTCGGCTCCGAAAAGCTTACAAGCTCTGTCACGAGCGATGTTCTCTACAACATCTACGCACTGACATCCGCCGTAATAACGCTTACCCGGGAGGCCTTCGGCGTACTTGTTGGTAAGAACGCTTCCCATAGCCGCCATAACAGGCTCGCTTACGATGTTTTCGCTCGCGATAAGCTCGAGGTTTCTTCTCTGGCGCGCGAGTTCATCGGACATAGCGTTACCGATTTCGGGATCGTACTGCTTTAAAAGCTCGATGTTTTCCATTTCCTTCATTTTAATCTCTCCTTAATAAAACTACCTTTTAAACTTACTTTTAACTTATATTGTATTTAAAACTCTGTCAATCAGAGCATACATATCGTCAAGCGTACAAACTCTGCCCGCTTCATTTCGAAAAGCCGCCGCTCCTCTGAAGCCCTTTAAGTACCATGAAATCTGTTTTCTTGACTGAAGCATACCCATTTTTTCGCCCTTGTATTTACACACAAGCTCGATATGGTCAGCCATTATTTTCAGCCGTTGTTCAGGACTTGGCGACTCAATTATAATTCCTTTTTCGAAATATTCCTTTAGCGTTTTAAAAACCCACGGACTGCCTAAAGCCGCTCTGGCTATCATTAAGCCGTCGCAACCCGTATAGTCGAGCATTTTTTCGGCGCTTTTTATATCCCTTATATCTCCGTTTCCTATAACGGTGACGGATACGTTTTCTTTAACAGCCTTTATAATATCAAGGTCGCACTGTCCCGAATAATACTGCTGCCGGGTTCTTCCGTGAACTATAACGGCGTCTACACCGTTTTTCTCACATTC
>JAHKZS010000234.1 GCA_020626545.1 bacterium | reverse complement strand
TTCATCGCCGGTGGTATGATAGCCTATACCGAGGAGCGTGTTTTCGTCAACAGGAACCAACATTGTTGAAAATCCGCTGATTTTTACACTGCCTTTTATTTTTGGTTTCTTCGGGTTGCTTAAATCTATCACAAAAAGCGGGTCGGTCTCTTTATAGGTAATAACATACGCCGTGTTCTTTACATATCGAACCGCCTTTATTTCCTCGCCTTTCGCGAAATTAGAAACTCTGCCTATCTTGTTAAGATTGCTGTCGAGTACAAAAAGGTTATTGTTTTTAAAATCGCCGTTTTCCTTATAGGAAGATGTAGCGATTCTGAGATTTCCGTCTTTTTCGTCGAGCGAATACTGATTATTGACTTTACCTTTTACCCGGGTACAGGCTGTAATTATAGGAGCGTCCTTAAGCGATATTTTTATAATCACTGTCTTTTTGCTCAATTTCTTGTACGCCGCGTAGCGTCCCCAAATCCCATAACCATAATCTGATAAACCGTCCGCTCCGAGAATATACAGGTTGTTTTCGTTACAATAAACCTCATCGGAACATCCGAGTATCGCCCTTGTAACGCTGTTCTTCATATTATTTAAGTCAATCGCGCTTATTACAACAAAGGACTCGTAAGTTGGCTTATCAATGGAGAAAATATCTTTTGCCGAAAGCTGTTTTTCTTTTACCTCGTCGGCGGTTGACTCGGTATTAATAACCTTCGGCAAGTCGTTTTTGTCCTCGGAAAACTGCTCGGTTATAAGATACAGCTTAGAGCCTATTATCCTCGAGGAAACATCCGTACCGCTCTGGTAAAATTCATCCGTAAGCTTTACGTTGTCTATATCCGTAACATCATAAAGCTCAGCGGCGGTCAACTCATATTCCATATCCTCGTCGTAAAATGTACAGATTACTACCAGCTTACCTTTATACACATAAAGACCGTTAATTTGGTTAATAAACCTTTCTCCTTTTTTATTCTTTCTCAACGGAACGATTTTTTTAATCAACTTTGAGTTCTTTCCCTGAGCGGAATATACCTCAACCTCTTCGTTTGAAATACCTGTTTTGTAAATATATTTTCCATCGGTCTTTACGGTATCTTCTTCGTCAACATTTTCGTATTGCAGATACGTTCCCTTATAATCCGAATTACCCGAATCGCCCGAAGAAGTACCCGAATCATCCGAATAAAATACTTTTTTTGACACGCAGGAGGATCCTTCGTCATCGCGTTGCATATTTTCCAGCTCATTTTGCATTTTTTTAATCTTCGCGACTTCGGAAACAATTTGCTTTCTTGAGCTGAAACTCTTTATACCGCTGACTTCCTTTTGCGTTATATTTGCAAAATTATCGGGCTTTACCCGGGCGGTGAAATTACCGTAAATTATATTTACCGATACCAAAGCGGCAATCAGTACGGCAACACAAGCCGCGACGGAAATATATATTCCCTTTCCGCTTTTCTTTTTCGGTTTTATATTATTAACTTTTTCTAAGATGTTTTCTTTATTTAAGTCCTCGGGAGCGGAAATTCCGCTGTCCTCGAACTTAGCTTTAATAAAATCTAAATCATTCATCACGTCACCTCTAAAAACTCCCGCATTTTAGCGAGACCTCGGCTGAGCTTAGAGCGTACTGTTGTTGCCCGAAGCCCTAACAGTTTTCCGATTTCCTTACTGTTTAAACCCGCCTCCGCCGAAAGAAGAACTATATCCTTTTCCTCGGGACTTAGAATTTCAAGCGCTTCTTTAAGCTCGACAGATTTAAAGTCAGTATATGAGGCTATGTTAAGCTCGTCGATATTTCCCGACTCCTTCCGCTTAATCTGTTCCCTGATATACGCCGAACAACTGCGGTATAATATACGGAATATCCACGATAAAAAAGCCTTTTCGCTTTTAAGAGTATAAATATTCTCCCACGCCTGCGTGACGCAGTCCATAACCGCGTCGTACGCGTCATCTTCGCCGACTTCAAAATAAGCGTACCTGTAGAGCTTGTCCTTATAAATTAAAAACAGTTCCGAAAACGCGTCTTTGTCGCCTTTTTTAGCCAAATTTATTAGTTTTATCTCGTCCATAACCTCACCTCCAACGACGTCGTTCATATATATAGTGTAAAATATTTCCAAAAGTGTTGCAAGAAATTTTTATTTTTCAAAAAAAATAATTATTCGTATTGATTTTATATCAATATTTTGATATAATTTGTATATAATATAGATAAAGGAGTTGTTTTTATGCCGAAAATCAGACCGAGCTCGGATTTAAGAAACCATTACAACGAGATTTCCGAATTTTGCCATAAAACTCAGGAGCCTGTGTTTATAACCAAAAACGGCAAAGACGATTTAGTTATTATCTCGAATGAATCATATGATAAAATGATGAAGAATATTTTTACATATAACGACGAGCTTTAATCGGCTCGTCTTTTTTATAAATTTATCTAAAATTTCACATTTGTAATTCAATTGTAATTGCAAGGCGGGTGTAATTGTGATACAATTATTGTGTATTGTTATATTCAAACTTGGAAGGAGTTTTAAGTATGTGCGGTATATGCGGATTTACGGGCGAAGTGCTTGACCGCGAGAAAACGATTCATAATATGACCGAGGTTATCACCCACCGAGGTCCTGATTCCGACGGATTTTTCCAGGACGATTACATTAGTATGGGCTTTAGAAGGCTCAGCATTATTGACCTCGACGCGGGACATCAGCCTATCTATAACGAGGATAAGACCTTAGTCCTCACCTTTAACGGCGAGATTTACAACTACAAGGAGCTTCGCGAGGAGCTCAAACAGGCGGGGCATACTTTCGCCACCGACGCCGACAGCGAGGTTCTCGTACACGGCTACGAGGAATGGCGCGAGGATATGCTGTTAAGACTCCGCGGTATGTTCGGCTTCGCGATTTATAATACCAAGGACAAGAGCCTGTTTATCGCGCGCGACTTTTTCGGCATTAAGCCTATGCACTATACTTTAATCAACGGCAGGGATTTAATCTACGCCAGCGAGATTAAAAGCATACTTGAACATCCTAAATACGAAAAGAAATTTAACACGAAAGCTTTAGACACATACCTTTCGTTCCAGTACGCAGTACCGCCCGAAACCTTTTTCGAGGGAGTTTACTGCCTGCTTCCCGGTCATTATATGACTTTTAAAAACGGCGAACTCGAGACTATTCGCTACTGGGAAGCTAAGTTTAAGCCCGACGAAAAAATGACCGAGGACGAAGCTGTCGATAAAATCGAGAAAGTTTTCGAGAACTCGGTTAACGCCCATAAAATCGCCGACGTAGAGGTCGGATGTTTCCTATCGAGCGGAGTTGACTCGAGCTATGTTTCAACCTATTTCGCCGACCAGAAAACCTTTACCGTGGGATTTGATTTCGGTCAGAGATACAACGAAATCTCCTGGGCGAGCAATCTTTCCAAGGAAATCGGCGTTGAACATCATACCCACCTCATCTCCAGCGAGGAGTTCTGGGACGCTGTTCCGACGGTTCAGTACCATATGGACCAGCCGTTAGCCGACCCGAGCTGTATCGCGCTTTACTTTGTATCGAGGCTCGCGAGCGAGTACGTTAAGGTTGTGCTTTCGGGCGAGGGAGCCGACGAACTTTTCGGCGGTTATACCTGCTACAACGACCCGAGAGTATTTAAAATCTATCAGACGGTAGTTCCCTACTGCCTCAGACGCGCTCTGTGTAAGCTCGCTAAAAAGCTCCCCGATATTAAGGGCAGAGATTATATCATAAGAGCTACTCATCCGCTCGAAAAACGTTATATCGGCAACGCGTTTATGTACGATTACGACCAAAAGCGCGAGCTTCTGCGCGACCCGTCTATCGCGACAGATCCGCTTAAACTGAATTCGCTTCGCCGTATCTACAACCGCTCCCGCCGTCACGATGACGTCACCAAAATGCAGACGCTCGACATCAATCTTTGGATGGTCGGAGATATACTGCTCAAAGCCGACAGAATGTCTATGGCTAACTCCTTAGAGCTTCGAGTTCCTTTCCTCGACAAAGAGGTGTTCAAGGTAGCGTCTAAGCTCCCGACTAAACTCAGAGTTAATAAATACAACACAAAATACGCTATGCGCAGAGCCGCTCAGCGTCATCTCCCTCAGGAAACCGCCGAAAAAGAAAAGCTCGGTTTCCCTGTACCGACGAGAGAATGGCTCAAGGACGAGCGCTATTACAATATAGTTAGAGAAGCTTTCGAAAGCGAAACAGCTCAGAAGTTCTTCAACAGCGATATACTCGTAGGCTGGCTGGATCAGCATTACAAGCAGATTGAGGACAACAGCCGAAAAATCTGGACAATTTACATCTTTATCGTATGGTATAACATCTACTTTAACGAGAACGATAAAAAGGTAACTAAACCGCAAAACCACTTAGTCGAGCTAAAGGCTAAGGCGGAGGCTCAGCGCAAGCTCGCCAAGCAGAAAGCCGCAATCGCCAAGGTTCAGGCTGAGCTCGCTTCACAGGAGGGCTTAGGCGACGACGGTTACGCCAAAAACGCTATCGAAAATGTAGAGGAAGCGTTTGACGACGACGATAAGCTCGCTTCGAAGTTCCAGAACTTGCAGGAAAGAGTTGTAGGCTCGCTTCCGAGCGAGAACCTTACTCCTCTCCAGCAAGCCGAACAGGTAGCTATGGAGATGGAAGATGAGGCGGAGGACGAAAACGAGGACGACGAGCATATTATCGAGGAAAACTCCGACTACGATGAAACCGAACCCCAGGAGGAACTTATCGACATAAC
>JAHKZS010000005.1 GCA_020626545.1 bacterium | reverse complement strand
GCGGAACTGAAATAAGCCAAGTCGGCGCCAGGTTCGTGCTTATCGCGACAGGCGGAATCGGACGAGTTTATCAGTACACCACGAACTCCGCTGTAGCCACAGGCGACGGAATCGCGCTCGCCCATATGCTCGGCGCCGAGATAAAGCACCTCTCCAGAATCCAGTACCATCCTACCGCCTTCGCCGCGGAAAACGAGAGAGAGCGTTTTCTGATATCCGAAGCCGTCAGAGGCGAGGGAGCTGTTTATCTCAACTGTAAGGGTGAACGCTTCGCCTTTAAATACGACGAGAGGGGAGAGCTCGCTCCGAGGGATGTAGTTTCCAACGCGGTAATCCGCGAGTCGATTGCTACGGGAAGCGAAAAATTCTACCTCGATATTACTCACAAAGACCCAGAGTTTATAAAACAGCGTTTCCCGATGATTTACAGCCGATGTCTTGAGGAAGGCGTCGATATGACTAAGGATAAAATCCCGGTATTTCCGTGCCAGCACTACTTAATGGGCGGAATCCAGATAGGCGCTAACGCTCAGACTACAGTCGAGGGACTTTACGCCGCCGGCGAATGTAGCCATACGGGAGTTCACGGAGCTAACCGTTTAGCGAGTAACTCGCTTTTGGAAGCGCTCGTCTATTCGAGAAGCGCCGCCGAGAATATGATTGAAAAGCTTAAAAAATCCGGTAAAAAACCTTTAGGCGCAGCACCGAAGCTTACCGACGGAAAGGGCAGAGAGCTTCCTAAGGGTATCCGTACAGAAATCAGAAAGATTATGCAGGACACGTACTTTGTACTGCCCAAGCCCGAAAAATATCAGGAGAGCTATACCGAGGTCGATAAAATCGTAAACGATCTTATTACGGGTAACTATGAACTTACGCCCGACTTTATCGAGGCTCGCTCTATCGCGATTGTGGCGGGTATTATTTTAGGTGAATTGAAAGAGGGAATAAATTTATGATGCTTAATAAAATTTACGTAGACCGTCTTATCGAGGACGCGCTTTTAGAGGATATTAACTACGTCGACGCCGCTACCGACTACCTTATACCCGAAACTCAGCAGGGCTCGGCTCAGTTTATCGCTAAAGCCGACGGAGTTTTAGCGGGAATGGATATAGCTCTCAGAGTGTTCGAGATAATCCAGCCCGACTTTAAAGCCGAGGTGTTTAAGCACGACGGCGACGTTCTTAAAAAGGGCGACATTATCGCTAAAATCAGCGGTAATACAAGAACGCTTCTAAAGGGCGAGAGAACCGCTTTAAACCTGCTCCAGCATATGAGCGGAGTCGCTACGGCTACGAACAGCGCGGTTAAAATTATCGAGGGTACTAAGGCTTCTATCGCCGATACAAGAAAAACTCTCCCCGGACTTCGACCGCTCGAGAAATACGCCGTAACCGTAGGCGGAGGTAAGAACCACCGCTATAATCTTTCCGACTGCGCTATGCTTAAAGATAATCACGTTGACGCGGGCGGCGGTATCACAAACGCCGTAAACTCGCTCAGAAAGAAGCTCGGTCATACCGTAAAAATCGAGCTCGAGGTCAGAAACCTCGACGAGCTTAAAGAAGCGCTTTCGGTTGACGTAGATATTATTATGCTCGACAATATGAGCTGTGAGGATATGAAAAAAGCGGTCGAGATTACCGGCGGAAAAGCTAAGCTCGAGGCTTCGGGCGGAATAACGGACGAAACCTTACGCGCTGTAGCCGAAACGGGTGTGGATATTATCTCTATGGGAGCGATAACCCACTCGGTAAAGGCTTTCGATATTTCGCTTAAGATAATTAAGTAGTTGACTTTTTTGAATAAAAGTAGTATGCTTTATTTACAAAATAACACAGGGGTGCTGATTTACATATATTCGGCTGAGATTATACCCTAGACCTGATTCGGATAATGCCGACGTAGGAAGTATGTTTATACTGCATTTTTGCGCCGTGCTTTAGTACGGCGCTTTTTCTGTGTTATGAATATATAAAATATGAATATATAAAAGGAGTAATGAAAATGAACAGAAAAAGAGTTTTGATGCTTACTGAAACCGCTCTGCTTTTAGCTTTAGCGACGGTTTTAAGTATGGTAAAGATTTTTGAGCTGCCTTACGGCGGAAGTATAACGGCGTTTAGTATGGTGCCGATTTTGATAGTAGCTTTCCGTTACGGCACAAAATGGGGTATGATTGCGGGCTTTGTATACAGCATAATCCAGCTCTTGTTCGGCTTGAACAACCTCTCCTACGCGACTTCCGCGGGAGCGGCTATAGCTATTATCCTTCTCGACTATATATTCGCGTTCTCGTTTTTTGGACTTGCGGGTATTTTCTCCAAACAGATTAAGGATAAAGGCTACGCCGCGGCTTTGGGCGCGTTGTTTGTTTGCTGTATAAGATATTTCTTCCACGTAATTTCGGGCTGTACCGTATGGGCGGGAATCTCCATCCCGACGGGAGCCGCGCTTATTTATTCGCTCAGCTATAACGCTACATATATGATTCCCGAGACTATTATCAACGTCGCTATGGCGTTCTGGATTTGTAAGACTCTAGACTTTAGCGGTGAAAAAATTACCAGAGCCGCGAAAACCGCTTCCTCGCCTGCGGCTATGGTGTTCGGCTCATTGAGCATACTCTCGATTGTAGCGGCGGTAGTTATCGACTCTCTCGCGTTCTTCATTCCGCTTCAGAACGCTAAGTCGGGCGAACTTGATTTCTCGCTTGTATCGTCTGTTAACGTACCGCTTATTATTATCGCCTCTGCTATAGGACTTGTGCTTTGCGTTGTTTTCCAAATTATCGCGAATGTAATTAGAAAAAAATCAGCTTAGTTTAAACCGTCCGAAAGGGCGGTTTTCTTTTGCGCTTAAAAGTGTTATAATATAATTTGGTGATGATTATGACTGAAAAAGAAAGAATGTTGAGCGGTAAACTCTATAACGCTCTTGACGATGAACTTCGTTCCGATATGAGAGAGTGTAAGGCGAAGTTGTTTAAATTTAACAGTATGCTTATGGATAAAAATAAGGAGCGAGTAGAGCTTCTGCGCGCTATCCTCGGCAACTCGGGCGAGTTTCTCTATATCGAACCGCCGTTTTACTGCGACTACGGTAAGAATATCTCTGTGGGCGACGGCTTTTACGCTAACTATAACCTTCATATTATCGACTGCGCGAAGGTTACTATCGGCGATAATGTGCTTATAGGTCCGATGTGCGGTATCTATACCGCGGGACATCCGGTAGATTTCGAGGTCAGAAATACAGGGCTTGAATACGCCGACGAGATAAAAATCGGCGATAACGTCTGGATAGGCGGTTCGGTTACAATTAACCCGGGGGTTACTATCGGAAGTAACGTTGTAATCGGTTCGGGCTCGGTTGTGACTAAGGATATTCCCGATAATTGCGTAGCGTTCGGAAATCCCTGTAAGGTTCACCGCGCTATTACCGACGAGGACAAAAGCTGCTGGGAGAGCAAGAGGAAATTGTACAATTCAGAGATGGGTAAGGATGTCTGATAAACGTGCCCAAAACTTTTCAACTTGAAAAATAACCTGAAATATAATATAATAGAAAAGATAGCATTTAAGTTATCGGATATTTGGAAGTGGAATATTAACTAAAATAAGGTTGTGAAAAGATGCATTTTAAAAGAACCGTTTCTCTTATCATAGCGGCGGTAATGATTGTTTCGGTGTTTATGGTAACGCCGTACTCCGCTGTGGAAGAAACTGAATCTACCGGGGTTACTCAGCCGACGGAAGCGGTATCCGAAACCGTCGAAACAGAAACCTCTGAAACCGAAGCGGTAACAGAACCGAGTTCTACGGAGGAAGAAACCGTCCCTGAGACGACCACTCCCGCGGAAACCGAACCCGCTACAGAGAAAAAATCGGTAAAATCTCCGACAACTAAGCTCAAGGTAAAGGGCTCAACTATTGAGCAGTACAACAAAAAAGTTCTTAACTCCGTAAACTCTTACAGAAGCTCTAAGGAAATTAACAAACTGAAAAATGACGTTGAGTTAACCGAAAAGGCTTATAAGAGAGCCGCTATGCTCGCTGTAAATTACAGCAAGAAGCTCTCCGCTAAAAAGGTATCGGGCGGTTTTCCCGAGAAGTATATCTTTGCCAAAGGCGCTACATACTTGAATCTGTATAAAAAGTATAAGACCTCGGATTACGCCAAGGATGAAACCGTAAACTCATGCGGTATAGCTAACCTCAAGGTCGGCTCCGAGCGTATGTGGGTACTTTTCTTGGATCAAAAGGAAAAGACCGAGATTAATAAGGTCGCTTCCTATTCTAAGAAAACCGAGAACTATTCCGTTCAGGGTAACTACTACGTAAAGTATTTTAAGGGCAAAAATAATACGGGTAACTTTAAGAATAAGAACGTCCGCTATAAGAAGAACAAAAAGTATTCGGGACAGCTCTACTTAAAGAACTATAAAGAAAGCGTTAATAGCTACTTTAAGGTGAAGAACCTTTCTTCCCAAACTCCCGTAAAATACTCGACCAAGGACGACGATATAGCTTCGGTAACCTCCTATGGTAACGTAAAGGGTAAGAGTGTGTCCGCCTTTAAGGAGAGGAAACGTTATACTCCGAAAAAGGGCGACTTTATACTTTTCCATTGGTACACTAATGACGGTTACCTCGCGAATCACGTAGGAGTCGTTTATAAGGTTACTAAAAACAATATAACTACTATTGAGGGAAATACTAAGGCGAACGACTACCGTAAATCTGTCGTTTCGAAAAAGGTTTATAGAAACTATAAACACAATTCCCAGATTGTCGGTTTTATAGATTTATCCCAGTACACCTCGAGAAAAGAAGCGAAAAAGCTCGCCGATTTAGCTAAGAAGCAAATCGGTAAACGAGGAAGAAATTATTATAACCACACTAAAGCCTGGAAAAAGATAATGGGTTGTTACGCGGCTGCTAACTGGTGCGCTATATTCTGCGGATGGTTAATGGAGCAGAAAGGACTGGATCCGTACGATATTATCCGCTGGAGTCCGAGCTGTACCTACTGGATAAAACAGTGCCACAGCAGAGCTACCGCTAAGATTACCGCTAAGGTTATAGGTTCTTCTAAAAAATATTCTTACAATATTACGTTTAAGGTGTAGAGGTTAAAAATGAACAAAAGACAAAAGCTCTTTGTGCGTATAGTAGCTATAGTCTGCGCGCTTTTAATGGCGGGTTCTATACTGGTAGTAGCGTTGTACGCCGGGAAATAATTTAATAGCTAACAGTTTTGACCGGGAAGATAGTTTTGATTATCTTCCCGGTGTTTGTGCGTTTTGCACAAAATTAATGATAGAATTTCTGCCATATTCTACATACAAAAATTACAGGTTTTTTACCGATTTTCCTTGAAATTCACGTGTATATATAGTATAATAGTCAAGCATTATCGCGTAATAGGGGTATTTTGCGCCTTTTTGCGTGATATCGACTGCAAATGATGTGCGATGAAGCGGGAGGTTGCGGCTTTTATAAGCCGGTTTTTCCGTGGAGTATGTCCGATTTTAAACCGGGCGAAAGTTATAGTTTTTAAGCGTGCGCATAAGAGTTGCTATGCCGTATAGCTTAAATTGTGTCTTGAGGTACCGGTTGGCTTTAAAAGTTAATCGGTTTTAAAAACGCGGAGGTTGGGAACACCCGGCTCTGTGGAAAACTTCAAGGAACGCCCGCCAAATTTTTTAAGGAGGCGACGATAATGGCAGTCAAAGAAAAAATTCGTATAAGATTAAAGGGTTACGATCATCAGCTCGTAGACAGCTCTGCTGAGAAGATTGTAGCGACAGCTAAGAGAACAGGCGCCAGAGTTTCAGGTCCCGTTCCGCTCCCTACAGAGAAGCAGGTTGTTACTATTCTTCGTGCTGTTCATAAGTACAAGGACAGCCGTGAGCAGTTCGAGATGAGAACTCACAAACGTCTTATCGACATTTTAAGACCGTCAAACAAGACAGTCGAGGCTCTTATGAGCTTAGAGCTCCCTGCCGGTGTTGATATCGAGATTAAATTATAATCTACTTTACCAACCTACAAGCAGACAGGGTAAATGTCGGGGCAACCCGACCAATAACCTAATAAGGAGGAAATAGAAAATGCAAAGAGCATTAATCGGAAAGAAAATCGGTATGACACAGATTTTCGACGAGACAGGTAAAGTCGTTCCTGTTACTGTAGTAGAAGCAGGCCCTTGTGCCGTAGTTACTAAGAAGACAGTAGAAAACGACGGTTACGCAGCAGTTCAGCTCGGCTTCGGTGATTTAAAACCTAACAAGGTTAAGAAACCTATCGCCGGTCATTTCGCTAAGAACGATGTTGCTCCCAAGAAAGTTTTAAAGGAATTCCGTTTTGACGACACAGACGCTTATACAATCGGCGATATCGTTAAGGCTGACACCTTTGAAGCAGGAAACAAGATTGACGTTACAGGTACCAGCAAAGGTAAAGGTACAGCAGGTGTAATTAAGCGCTGGAATTTCCACAGACTTAAGGAATCCCACGGTACAGGTCCTAACGTACGTCACGGCGGTTCAATCGGTATGTGTTCATCTCCCTCGAGAGTATTCAAGGGTAAGAAGATGAACGGTCGTCTTGGTGCTGAGAAAGTTACAGTTCAGAACCTTACAGTAGTTAAGGTTGACGCTGAGAATAACTTAATCGCGATCAAGGGCGCTATCCCGGGACCGAATAAGGGCATCGTAGTTATCAAAGATGCCGTTAAAGCGTAAGAAGGGAGGACTTTAAATGCCAAGTATTAATGTAGTAGATATGAAAGGCAAGAAGGTAGGCACAGTTGATTTAAACGATTCTATCTTCGGTATCGAGCCTAATGAAGCTGTTATGCATCAGATGGTAGTAAGCTACCTCGCGAATCAGCGTCAGGGCACACAGTCAGCCCTCACAAGATCCGAAGTTTCCGGCGGCGGTAAAAAGCCTTGGAGACAGAAGGGTACAGGACGTGCTCGTCAGGGTTCGACAAGAGCTCCCCAGTGGACTCACGGCGGCGTAGTTTTCGCTCCTAAGCCGAGAAATTACAGCTTCTCCGTAAACAAAAAGGTTAAGAGACTTGCTATGAAGTCGGCTCTTTCTTCTAAAGCAGCCGAAAGCGAGATTATCGTTGTAGACGCTATCGCTCTCGACGAGTTCAAAACCAAGGTTGTAGCAGAAATGCTCACAGCTATCGGAGTAGATAATAAAGCCTTAATCGTTCTGCCTGAGGTAGACAAAAAGGTTATCAAATCCGCTTCTAATATTAAGGGCGTTAAAACCGCTCAGGTTAACGAGCTTAACGTTTACGATATCTTAAACGCTGATAAGCTTGTTATCGTAAAAGACGCGGTAAGCAAAATCGAGGAGGTATACGCATGATAGCTCAGGATATTATCATTCGTCCGGTTATTACCGAGAAAAGTATGCTCGGCGCCGTTGACAAGAAGTACACCTTTGAGGTTGCTAAAACTGCTAACAAGATTGAAATCGCTAAGGCTTGCGAGGAAATCTTTGGTGTAAAAGTAGCTAAGGTTAACACCGTTAATGTACGCGGAAAGTTCCGTCGTCAGGGTCAGAATAACGGAGGCTACACTAAGTCCTGGAAAAAGGCTATAGTAACCTTAACAGAGGACAGCAAGAATATTGAATTTTTTGAAGGCATGATGTAATACTTAGAGCCGAGACTCGGAGCCCTCGATTTAACGACCGGCGAGGACTAAGCCGTAAAGAGTTCGAAGAACTCGAAGCGGATTAGACGAGTGGGAGTTAAGAGAGGAGAAGCGACGAGTAACGAGGCTTGATATCACTTTTCGTATACATTATATATACGCGAAGATATCGAATAAGTATTTTGAATGTATGGGAATCGCCATATTTCCGCAAAGCCATCATGAGGAGAGTGAATTAAATGGCTATTAAAGTTTACAAGTCGACGATTAACTCTATGAGAAATAAGTCGGTTACTGACTACTCCGGACTTTCAAAGGTTGCTCCCGAAAAGAGCTTACTCGCTCCTTTAAAGAAGCATTCAGGCCGTAACAGCTACGGCAGAATTACTGTTCGCCATCGTGGCGGCGGTAACCGCAGAAAGTACCGTATTATTGATTTCAAACGCCAGAAATTCGGCGTAGAAGGTAAGGTCGCTACTTTAGAGTACGATCCGAACCGTTCAGCTTTTATCGCTTTAATCGAATACACAGACGGCGAGAAAGCTTATATTGTTGCTCCTGAGGGATTAAAAGTAGGCGACACAGTTGTCGCGGGCCCTGACGCTGATATCAAGCCGGGTAACGCGCTTCCGCTTAAGAATATCCCTGTAGGTACTTTTGTCCACAACGTTGAGCTTTATCCCGGACGCGGCGCTCAGCTCGCTCGTTCCGCCGGTAACATGGCTCAGCTCATGGCTAAAGAAAACGGATTAGCTCTTTTAAGACTTCCGAGTTCAGAGCTTCGTAACGTTCCCGAAGGCTGTATGGCAACAATCGGCCAGGTCGGCAACACTGACCACGAGAATGTTAAGATCGGTAAAGCCGGTCGTAAGAGAAATATGGGTTGGCGCCCGACAGTCCGCGGTTCTGTTATGAACCCGAATGACCACCCCCACGGTGGTGGTGAGGGTAAATCACCTGTTGGCCGTCCCGGACCTGTTACCCCTTGGGGTAAACCGGCACTCGGTTATAAGACTCGTAAGAAGCATAAGCAGAGCGATAGATTAATCGTTCGCAGAAGAAACGGTAAGTAAGGCAGGAAAGGAGCTTAATTATGAG
>JAHKZS010000029.1 GCA_020626545.1 bacterium | reverse complement strand
TAGTGTGAAAATTCACACTATCAAAGATTTATGTTGTCCGCCCGGTTTGCCGCAAGCGGCAACGGGCGATGACTATAATCGCCATACACGCCTTATCCGCCCACGGTAAGGTTGTAGGGAATTTTAATGGCTATTTGTGGGCGGAAAGGCTATGGCGATTATTATGGAATTGTTTAGCGCTGACAATTTTATAGAGGAAACTGTAAATAAATATTCAGACACGATTTACAGAATCGCTCTCAATATCACTCACTCAAAGCAAGACTCGTTCGATATATGTCAAGAAGTTTTTATCCGTCTTATTCAGAATATCTCTCAGATAAAAAGCGAAAACCATCTTAAATCCTGGCTAATACGGGTAACGATAAACTGTTCAAAAACATATATGCGGAAAAAGAGTAAGCTGGTAAGTTTAGAGGATATTAACGAGCTTACATATATACAGGAATATAAAGACTTAACACTTGCAAACGCTGTGTCACGACTTCCTGAAAAATACAGTACTGTAATTTACTTACACTATTACGAGGATATAAAAGTAAACGATATCGCAAAAATCCTCAAAATATCTCCCTCCGCGGTAAAGCTTAGGCTCAAACGCGGGAGGGAGAAGCTTAAAAATATTTTAGAAAAGGAGAATTACAATGCCTGATAGATTTCACGTTAAAACATATCAGCAGGAAACTGAACAAATAAAGCTCACCGCTGAGCAAAAGAACATTTTAACCGCAAAAATGTATCAGGTTCAGGACGATATGAAAAATTTAAATAATAAACCCGACAAAAAAAGAGTATGGCTTAAACCCGCGGCGGCTGCTCTTGCCGCAATAATAGTTATCGGCGGAGTTCTCGCAATAAACAATCTTCCGAAATCTTTCGAGAACAGATTTATCTTGACCGCTGACGCAGCGTCCGATACCTATGACGAAGCCCTTAAATATCCTGAAAGCACTAACATAATCGGTGCCTTTACCACAGGCGGAGATTCGGGACCCGCTATGGAGCTTAACAGCCAAAGCGAGATTCCTAAGCTATACGAAAAAGACGGATACATAGATTATTTCTGGAGAAATCCTTTAGAGGAGCTAAAGGTTGTAGGTAAAGAAATAAAAAACGTCAAGTTTAAATCGTTAAACAAGGGCGTATATTTCTCTATCGAGGCTGAAACGGTTAACAAGGAAGATAAAAACGGTAAAGAGTTTATAACTATCGGGGGGATTTCTTATAAAAATATTTCCGATAGTAAAACCGCGAAAGAAAAATTCCTATCTATGTTCAGCGATTATGATAAACTCAATAACTCGCAATACAGCAGAGAGGAATTTAGAAAGTATTATGTAAACGGCGGAGATATTATTTGTGATGAGTTTACCTATAACAATCCTAAAATTAATTCTAAGGCTGTAAATATCCTGCCTCAAAATATAATCTCCCTAACCCTTGAAACTAACCACTCCAATCCCAAGACAGCAAGTCTATTAAAAGAAAATAATTCCGTAAGAAACGAACGTATTAAGCTTAATGAGGAATTAAAAACCGCTTGCTTGGCAAAAAAGCCTAAAACCTATAAGGAATATGATGAACTATATTCAAACGCTTTGAAAAGTTCCAAAAAATATTCTGATTTAATTAAAGAGGAAGATAGAACCGCTAAACAATTAAAGGCTTTAGCCCTTAATAACGTAAAGCTTGAGGTAACTACAACCTTCACGGATAACTCAACCGAAACTCAGATTGTAACCGTTACAAATGAAAACAACGGAATTAGACTGGTAAGATAACCGCAAAGCCGGCTCAAAAATTTTGAGCCGGCTATACTTATATCTTTATTTCTTCTTAAAGCTGTCCTTTAGGCTTACGCTGCGGTTAAATACGAGCTTATCGCTTGTGCTGTCTATACTGTCTACACAGAAATAACCCTGGCGCATAAACTGGAAGCGGTCGGACTTTTCGGCGCTTGCCAAAGATTTTTCGAGCTTACAGTTCTTTAACACAACGAGAGAGTCGGGATTTACAAACTCGGTAAACTCCTTATCCTCAGCCTCGGGCTCGGGTACTGTAAAGAGGTTGTCGTAAAGCCGTACCTCAGCCTCGATACAATCGCGGGCGTTTACCCAGTGGATAGTACCTCTTACCTTTCGGCCGTCGGGGGTATTTCCTCCGCGGGTTTCGGGATCGTACTCGGCGTAAACCTCGACTACGTTTCCGTCGTCGTCCTTTTTACAACCTGTACATTTTACGATATACGCGCTCTTTATACGAACCTCGTTGCCCGGGTATAATCTCTGGTACTTTTTAAAGGGCTCCTCCATAAAGTCCGTGGACTCGATATACAGCTCGCGCGAGAAAGTTACCTTACGCGTGCCCATATCGGGATTCTGAGGATGATTTTCAACCTCGAACTCCTCGACCTTATCCTCAGGATAATTCGTGATAACAAGCTTTACAGGGTCAAGTACCGCCATAGCGCGTTTAGCGTTCTCGTTTAAGTCGTCGCGCAGACAATGCTCCAAAAAGCCGTACTCGACTACCGAGTTAACCTTGCTTACGCCGATCTGGTCGGTGAAGCTTCTAATCGCCTTGGGAGTATAACCTCTGCGTCTTAATCCGCAGATAGTCGGCATTCTCGGATCATCCCAACCGCTGACGTAATTTTCCTCGACAAGCTGTCTGAGCTTACGCTTACTCATAACGGTATTATTGATACCGAGACGCGCGAACTCAATCTGACGCGGTTTACTCTCAATCGAGATATTATCAACTACCCAGTCGTACAGCGGACGGTGAGCCTCGAACTCGAGCGTACAGAGCGAATGTGTAATACCCTCGATAGCGTCCTCAATCGGATGGGCGAAATCGTACATAGGATAGATACACCACTTATCGCCTGTGCGGTGGTGGCTCATATGGTTTATACGGTAGAGTACAGGGTCACGCATATTAAAATTGCCCGAAGCTAAGTCAATCTTAGCCCTCAAGGTCATAGCCCCGTCCTCGAACTCGCCGTTTCTCATTCTTTCGAAAAGGTCTAAGCTCTCCTCAATCGGTCTGTCGCGGTAGGGGCTTTTTGCGGGAGTATTTAAATCTCCGCGGTACTCGCGCATCTGCTCGCCGTTAAGCTCACAAACATACGCCAAGCCCTTTTTAATAAGCTCAACCGCGTAGCCGTACATCTGCTCGAAATAGTCGGAAGCGTAGTAGAACCTGTCCTCCCAGTCGAATCCGAGCCACTTAATATCCTCTTTGATAGCGTCCACGTACTCGACGTCCTCTTTAGTAGGATTCGTGTCGTCCATACGCAGATTACAAATTCCGTTATACTTCTCGGCTGTGCCGAAGTCTACGAATATAGCCTTAGCGTGTCCTATATGGAGATAGCCGTTCGGCTCGGGCGGAAAACGTGTATGAACCTTTTTTCCGTAATACGCGCCGCCCTCGGCGATATCCTCGTCAATAAACGAATGTATAAAATTGCTTGACATTACTTCTTTATTTTCTTCCATAATTCCCTCAACCTAATTTTTTAAGACCGATTTCAAGTCTTTTAAGACTCTCGTCTCTGCCTAAAATATCGAGTATTTCAATCGCTCCGCCGGGGGTAACCTTTTGTCCCGCCGCGGCGATTCTTACAGGCCACATAACCGTGCCGTTTTTGAGCTCCTTTTCCTGAGCCATGTTTATAAGGCAGTCGTGAACAGCGTCCGCCGTCCACTCGGGAAGCGCCTTTAACCTTTCGTAAGCTTCCTTTAAATTAACGGGAGCGTTTTCGAGGTTAGTTTTGCTCTTTTTATTTACGAACAATTCCTTATCGTATTCGGGAAGCTCGGCGAAAAACTTAATCTTTTCGGGTATATCCTTAAACTTCTCTAAGCGTTGCTGGAGGATTCCTCTAAACTTTGAGTAATCCATCTCCTTATCGCCGAAAACTTCCTTATAATACGGCATAGCGTGAGCGGTAAAGGTTTCTTCATCCATAGCCTTAATGTACTCGGCGTTAAACCAAAGAAGTTTATCGTAATCGAATACCGCGGGCGATTTAGAGATACCCTCGATAAAGAAATTCTCCTCGAGTTCTTTCATTGTAAAGATTTCCTGATTATCCTTAGGACACCATCCCAAAAGCGCGATATAGTTTATAATCGCCTCGGGAAGATAACCGTCCTCAACTAAATCCTCAAAGCCGGTAGAGCCGTGGCGCTTGCTGAGCTTGCTTACGGAACCGTCCTCGTTCTTACCCATAATAAGCGGTAAGTGAACGTAGGTCGGAATTTCCCATCCGAAAGCTTCGTATAAAAGGTTATACTTAGGAGTAGAGCTGAGATACTCGCTTCCTCTTACAACGTGAGTAATACCCATAGTATGATCGTCGATAACGTTCGCGAAGTTATATGTCGGGTAGCCGTCGGTCTTAACGAGAATCTGATCCTGAAGCTCGCTGTTATCCACCGTAATCTCGCCGAACACCGCGTCTTTAAAGGTAGTCTTGCCGTCTAAGGGCATTTTCTGTCGGATAACGTAGGGAGTATTATTCTTTAAGTTCTCCTCGATTTCTTCCTCGGACAAATCACGGCAGTGACGGTCGTATCCGCCGAACTCGGAATTTTCCGCGAGCTTTTCCAAACGCTCTTTAGTACAGAAACAGCGGTAAGCCTTTCCGTCTTTAATAAGCTGCTCGGCGTAAGGCAGGTACATATCCTTTCTCTCGCTCTGAACATACGGGCCGAAATCTCCGCCTACGTCGGGACCTTCGTCGTGGTTAATCCCCGCGGTTTTGAGCGTATTATATATAACGTCTACCGCTCCCTCAACGTAACGCTCCTGGTCGGTATCCTCAATCCTCAGTACAAATGTACCGTCCATCGACTTTGCGATAAGATACTCGTAGAGCGCCGTTCTTAGATTTCCGACGTGCATAAAGCCTGTCGGCGACGGAGCGTATCGTGTGCGTACTTTTTTAATTACCATAAAATCACCTGCTGTATTTATGAAATAGACTAAATGTTATTATATCATATTTCAAGCGTTTCAGTCAATCGGTTTCACGATATGAAATAAGGTTTTACGCAAAAGAAAAACGGTTGCCTGAGCAACCGTTTTAATTATGCTAATACGTAAATGTTAACTGTTCTTCTTCCCCATGTATTACATGTGCTTTCTAAGGGGTAGAAGAGGTCAACTACAGTTGAACTTGTGTAAACAAATCCGCCTGTGTCATTTGCTACAGCGTAACCGTAAACAAGCTTCTTATCGGGAGTTTCGATATAACACTTGGAACCGTAAGGAATCTGTCTCGGGTTAACCGCGATTCCGCCGATTTTAACACGGCTGCCGACTGCTGTATAAGCGCCGACCTGAGCTGAGTACGCTGTCGCGGGACCTGTAACTATCTTCTTATAAGCAACCTTCTTACCGTTGTGGTCGTAGAATGTGCCTTTTCCGCCTGAAGATTTTGTCTTAAAGGAAGTGGGGTTGTTAACTAACATACGGTAGTTCTTACGTTTTGTACCTACGAGTACAACCTTCTTCTTAGACTTCTTAATAATCTTTGTGCCGGAAACAATAGTCTTAGTAACTTTTCCGTTTACAATCTTATTAGTATAGGTAACTTTCTTAGTACCCTTTTTACCTTTGGTCTTGACCTTAGTCTGACCGACATATAAGGAAGAAGTTTTCTTCTTCTTAGTCTTATACATTACTTTCTTGGTTTTTACGACCTTTTTAAATGAAACACGATTTACTTTAATCTTAGTGTCGTCATCTACCTTAGCTTTAAGGCTCTTATCAACTGTATCGTACTCGCCGAGTTTAATCTTAGCGTGTTCTAAAGCGTCCTTAACAGTCGATCTCGGAACGTCATAACTTTTATAGTCTTTTGTTCCTACTTTAATGTCAACAGAAACTGCAGGGATAATATCGATATCCGTTGTTGATGTTTCGTTACTTACAATTGCGTCTCCGTTAGGAAGAACCAGAAGTCCGTCGCTAACTTTCGTATCCGTTTTGGTTGAATTTTCATTTGAAATCGCTTGAGCTGATACTGAAAAAACAGATGTCCATACGATAGCCGCAGCTGCGACAGCTGTGATTATCTTAACGGCTGAACGCTGATTTTCTGTGCTTGCCATTAAATTTCTCCTTATATTCAAAAATGTATTTGCAGCAAAACTTGCACACATTTGTGCTCTGTTTTTTTGCTACGATAGAATTATACGTGCAAATAGAAAAATTGTCAACAAATTTTAAATTAAGTTTTTGTGCAATTTGTATACTCAATCGCCAATTTTTTACACTTTCGACCTTTTGTTTTGTTCTCAGAGGGAAAAATATCTTTCATTTTTTGGTTATAATGCAAGAAATCGGCTTTAATTTTCTTGTAACCATTGTAATCCTTTTGTAACTTTTTCGATTTTGGACGGATTTTTGAAAATCCCGAAAACCGCATAAAATCTATATTTTTTAGGAAAATCGGCGATTTCGGGCGAATTTTGGCTTTTTTTACGTTAAGTTACACAAATTTAGTAAGTATTGAATATTAATTTAATGTACATTTTTGACGGAAAAATTTCAAAAAATTCAGGTTTTATGCGGATTTTTCGGAGGAAAATTTTTTATTTTTCTCAAAAAAAATATAAAAGTTAAAAGTGTTACAACCCGTAATTTTGGCTGTTTTTGCACTCTTAAACGTAAAAAAGACAGGCTTTTTTCAGCCTGCCTTTCCATTAATATATAGATTAGTTTTCTTCAACCCGGGGTTTGATTTCGAGGCCTAAAACCTCTAAGCTCTCCTCGTCCACCTCGGACGGACAACTGCTCATAAGCTCGGATGCGTTCTGAACCTTCGGGAAGGCGGTAACGTCGCGCAAGCTTTCGGCTTTGCAGAGAAGCATTGTTACACGGTCTAAACCGATACCCATACCTCCGTGGGGCGGAGCGCCGTATTTATAAGCTTCTACGAGGAACCCGAATTTAGCTTCTATTTCCTCGTCGCTCATTTTAAGCGCGCGGAACATCTTTTGCTGGAGTTCATAGTCGGTAATACGGATAGATCCCGAACTTAGCTCCGTACCGTTGAGGGTAAGGTCGTAGGCTTTAGCGATAACCTTGCCTTTATCTTCCTCGTTATCGAGATACTCGAGACAATCCTCCCTCGGCATAGTGAACGGATGGTGCATAGCCACCCATTCTCCGCTCTCCTCGTCGAACTCGAAGAACGGGAAGTCTACTATCCAAACGAACTTAAATGTATCGGGGATAATATCGAGCCTTTTAGCCACGGTAAGTCTTAACGCGCCGAGTACAGGGAGCGTTACGCTGTTTTTATCGGCTACGATAAGTACAACGTCGCCTTTTTCAGCGCCGACCTTATCGAGAATAGCCTCAAGCTCGCCCTCTTTCATAAACTTTTTAAACGAACAGGACGGCTCGTCCTCAACCCAACGTACAAACGCCAAACCCTTAGCGCCGATACCGCGCACATACTCGGTGAGCTTATCTATTTCTTTACGGGTATAAACCTTAGCGGCGTCTTTAGCTACGATACAGCGCACCGAGCCGCCCGCTTTAATCGGGTTGCTGAATACGCCGAAATCGCTGTCCTTAACGAGCTCGGAAATATCCTGAATCTCCATACCGAAACGAACATCGGGTTTATCTGAGCCGAAACGGTTCATAGCTTCCTCGTAGCTCATCTTGGTAAACGGAGTTTCGAGCTTTTCGCCGAGAACTTCGTCAAACAGTCTTACGAAAAAGCCTTCGTTAATATCCATAATCTCGTCCATATCCGCGAAGCTCAGCTCCATATCAATCTGGGTGAACTCGGGCTGGCGGTCGGCTCTTAAGTCTTCGTCTCTAAAACATCTCGCGAGCTGGATATAACGGTCGAAGCCCGAAAGCATCAACAGCTGTTTGTAAATCTGGGGCGACTGCGGAAGCGCGTAGAACTTGCCCTGATGGATTCTTGACGGTACAAGATAATCGCGCGCGCCCTCGGGGGTAGATTTAATCATCATCGGGGTTTCTATCTCGATAAAGCCGTTCTCGTAGAAGTAATCCCTCGCTACCTTTGCGATTTTGCTTCGCATAATAAGGTTATCCTGCAAGGGCTTACGGCGTAAATCGAGATAACGGTATTTAAGGCGAAGCTCCTCGCCTGTTTTAGTTTCGTCGAGAATCTCGAAAGGCGGAGTCTGAGCCTTAGAGAGTATTCTAAGCTCGTTTACCTGAATTTCGATATCGCCCGTAGGGATTTTATCGGTCTTGGCGCTTCTTTCGGCAACCGTTCCCTTTACGCCTAAGACAAACTCGCTTCGGCAGGAAGCCGCTTTCTCGAAAATCTCCTTATCGGTTTCGTCCGAAAAGGCGAGCTGTACGATACCGGTGCGGTCGCGCAAGTCGATAAATATAAGCTGGCCTAAATCACGCTGGCGCTGAACCCAGCCGAAAAGCGTTACTTCTTTTCCAACGTCGGAAATTCTTAAATCTCCGCACATATCAGTCCTTTTAAGACCTGTCATAAATTCTGCCATATCTATTACTCCAAATTCTCAAATTTTGACGCCATATATAACGAGGAAAACTTAACCGCAAAGCTGTCGTCCAAAGCGATTTCCGTAGTTTCTCCGCTGGTCATATTCTTTACCTTAGCGAGATTTTCCTCGAGCTCGTTATCGCCGAGAACCATACTGAACGCCGCGCCGATTTTATCGGCGTACTTCATCTGGGCTCTCAGTCCTCGTCCTACAACGTCGCACTCGGCGGAAAGTCCGCTCTTTCTGATTGTATTAACTATTTCGTAGGCTTTAAGCTGAGCCTTATCGCCGAGCCCCGCTACGTAAAGCGCGCAGTTTTCGGGCTTAGGTATTTCGATACCCTGATTTTCCATAACCATAAGCAGACGCTCAATTCCCATCGCGTAACCGAGCGACGGCAAGCTCGCGCCGCCGAGTTCCTCGATAAGTCCGTCGTAACGTCCTCCGCCGCAGACTGTGCCCTGGCTTCCGATAGCGTCGGACACAAACTCGAAAACGGTTTTTGTATAGTAATCAAGTCCGCGGACGATAGTCGGGTTCACCTTATATTCAATTCCCGAAACGGCGAGATATTTTTTAACCTGTTCAAAATGCTCCTCGCACTCCTCGCAGAGATAGTCGAGAATACTCGGCGCGTTCTCGGCTATTTCGTGACAGAAAGGAACCTTACAGTCGATTAATCTCATCGGGTTTTTTTCAAGACGGTTCAAACAGTTACCGCAGAGCTTGTCCTTATACCGCGAGAAATACTCCTTTAAAGCCTCGTTGTATTTAGGACGGCAGTGCGGACAGCCGATTGAGTTTATTTCGAGGTGGAGATCCTTTATCTGTAATCTCTTAAAGATAGAAGCCGCGAGCGAGATAACCTCGGCGTCGGCTACGGGCGAGGAAGTTCCGTACTCCTCGATACCGAACTGGTGGAACTCTCTTAAACGTCCCGCCTGGGGCTTTTCGTAGCGGTAGCAGGAGGTAAGGTAGTACGCTTTAATCGGAAGCCCCTCGTTAGGCAGCGAATGCTCGAGCACGGCTCTCGCCGCTCCGGCGGTGCCCTCGGGTCTTAGGGTGACGCTTTCGCCGCCCTTAGTATCGAAGGTGTACATCTCCTTTTGGACAACGTCGGTAGTCTGACCTACGCCTCGGGCGAAAAGCTCAGTATGCTCAAATACAGGCGTGCGGATTTCTTTAAATCCGAAATTAGCCGCTTCTTCCCTCATTATATTTTCGACAAACTGCCAACGGTAGCTCTGCTTAGGCAGAACATCTTCCGTTCCTTTTATCTTCTTTGTAATTACTCCCATAAAACTCCTCCGAATTTTCTAAATTACAAAACTATAGGGCAGCCTACGCCGCCCTTTAGCAACTTTATTATTTTACTTTATAATATTTCTCCAGTCAAGGTCGCCTCTCTCAAGACCGTGGATAAGCACCTCGGCTGTAGCGATATTGGTCGCGACGGGGATATTATGCATATCGCAAAGTCTTAAAAGATTCATATCGTTAGGCTCGTTGGGCTTAGGGTTAAGCGGATCGCGGAAGAACAGGAGCATATCAATCTCGTTACAAGCGATACGCGCGGCAATCTGCTGGTCGCCGCCCTGAGAGCCCGCTAAAAAGCCTGTTATTTCAAGTCCCGTAGCCTCGGAAACGATTTTACCCGTAGTACCTGTAGCGCAGAGATTGTTTCTGCTCAAGATACCGCAGTAAGCTATACAAAACTGAATCATTAATTCCTTCTTTTCGTCATGGGCAATAAGCGCAATATTCATACTTAACCTCCATTTACTCCTAAATCTAATCTATTCTAAATCTATACTATATAATATATTGTAGTTAACCCGTATAAGCCAGCGGTACGTTAATTCCGCTGACGCGTTTAGCTAAACAGTCGAAAACCGTAACGGCGGGAGACCAGTTAAGCCCTGCGAATCCGTTTTGGAACATAGCGCTGAGCCGTCCGTCGTAGGGCACTAGAGCGATAAGCCTCACCCCTACTACGTCGATTACGTCGTCCAAATCCTCGTAACAGGCGTTCTGTTCGAACTGTTTGCGGTCGAAACGATTTATAACGAGCCTTATATCGTCGATATTTAAGCTCTTTAGCTTAGTACGGATTTTAACAGCTCCGCGTAAGCTTGTAGGTTCGGCGTTAGTTACGATAAGCGCGCTTTCGGCGGGAGCCGCCGCGGTAGCAAAGCCCGAACCGATACCCGCGGGCGAGTCGATTATAACATAGTCGTAGTCGCTTTTAAGCTCGTCCACCATCTGTTTAAACACAGACGGGCTGATTTCGTTATCGGTATCGAACGGAGCCGCCATTAAATGCAGCTCGTTTAAATTACGACTCGGATACACCGCGTCGCGGGGTTTGCAGTTACCGCAAATTACATCCGAGCAGTCGAAAAGGATTTCCTCCTCGACATCGAGCATAAGGTCTATTCCACGCATACCGCAATCGCAGTCTATCAGCAAAACCCTCTTGTTCTGTTTTACCAAAGCAACGGCAAGTCCCACGCAAACGGTGCTTTTACCGGTTCCGCCTTTTCCCGATGCTACTACAATAACGTCGTTCATAACACTACCTCGACTACATATTACCACAAATTAAACGAAAGAGCAAGTGATTTAGTCAATTTTATTGAACAAAATTAACAGCGTTTTATTAGTTAAATTGCCGATTATACTAAGTAATGATAAAAAGGTACTTAGTATTAAATCTTTTTCGGGCAAAAACCGCTCATACAACATTTTTCGCAGTAAGCTTTTCTCGCGGTACAGACGGCCCGTCCGTGGAGAACTAAGCGGTGGCAAAAATCGTTACTCTCCTCGGGAGGTAAAATATCTCTTAAAATAAACTCTATCTTTTTAGCGTCCTTGATATTGTGCAGACCAAGGCGTTTAGTCAGGCGGATACAGTGCGTATCCACCACTACGGCGGGTTTGCCGTAAATATCGCCCATAATAAGATTAGCGGTTTTCCGCCCGATTCCGGGTAGTTTAATAAGATCGTCGATATTATCGGGAACCTCTGAGTCGAAATCCTCGACTAGCATCTTTCCCAGGTTTACAATATCACGGCTTTTAGTCTTATAAAGTCCGCAGCTCTTTATATACTCGGAAACTTCCTCGGGAGTTGAGTCGGCGAAGTCTTTCGCGCAGGTATATCTCTCGAAAAGCGCAGGCGTTACCATATTAACCCTCGCGTCAGTACATTGAGCGGCGAGCCTTGTCGCTACCAAAAGCTGAAGCGGATCGGTGTAAGTCAGCGAACATATTGCGTCTGGGTATTCGTTTTTCAGAGCTTGTACGGCTTTTTCGGCGATTTGTTTTTTAGTCATAATCCCACATCCTTGCCTACATTTTAACATACTTTAAAATAAATTAAAACAGTTGACACACGCTTTTTTTGAGGGTAAAATTTATATATAGATGAAAAGGAGAAAAGCTATGTTTAAAAATTATGTTTTCGACTTATACGGAACGCTTATAGATATAAATACTAACGAGTGGGATATTAAGCTTTGGAAAAAGCTCGCTATTCTATACCATTATAAAGGCGCGGTATATACCGCTAAGGAAATCAACAAGGCTTACTGCGATTATGTGGAAAAGGAAAAAGCAAGAGTCAGGAGAAAATTTCCGGAATACAGCGTAATAGATATAAAGATAGAAAAGGTGTTCAAAAAGCTTTTTACCGCTAAGGGCGTTAAGGCTACCGCTCGGGAAATCGACTTTATATGTACGGCGTTTAGATGTTACTCGACCAAGTACATAAAGCTTTACGACGGCGTTATCGAACTGCTCGACACACTTAAAGCCAAGGGTAAGAAAATCTATCTGCTCTCGAACGCTCAGCGCAAATTTACCGAAAACGAGCTTAATATGTTTGGGCTTACGCCTTATTTCGACGGCATAATAATTAGCTCAGACGAGGAATGCTCTAAGCCCGATAAGCATTATTACGACACGCTAATTAATAGGTATAACCTTGACCGCGGCGAAACCATTATGATCGGCAACGACTATATTTCGGATATAAAAGGAGCTAAGGAAGCCGGGCTTAGCGCGCTGTACATTCACCAGAGCATAAGCCCCGAGATTAATGGTAAGCTCTTAGCCGACTTTAAGGTTATGGACGGGGATGTGTTTAAAATTAAAGAGTTGATTGTTAAGGAGTAGGGTGTAGGATATAGGATGTAGGATATAGATTTATCACAATGTCTATAACTGATTAGTTAAACTTTTTTGCAAAACATAAAGGGCAGTTCGATGAACTGCCCTGTTTCTATAGAGTTTGTAAACTTATAATAAATGACTGCGGATTTCTTCGCCTGATAAAGCGCTTAAATAAGCGGGCGCTATATCGAATACTGTTTTAGCTCCGCACATGCCCTCGTTATTGAGCTTATAAGCGGCTCTCGCGTACGCGGCGAGTACCGAACCTGTGAACTCGGGGTTTGAGTCGAGCTTTAAGCTGTACTCGATAACGTGGTTGTTACCCTCGCCCGTAGTTCCCGAATAGATAACCGAACCGCCGTGCGGAAGTCCGCTGTGGTCGCGCTTCATTTCCTCGGCGCTGATAAAGTGAACGGTTGTATCGTAATCGGCGAAGTAGTTAGGCATAGTTTTAATCTCGTTCTCGATTTTAGCCTTGTCCGCGCCGTCCTCGGCTACTACGAAGCACTCGCGGGTATGTTTTTCTCTAGTGGTAAACTCGGGGTTTTTACCCTCTCTAACGGCGTTGACCGAAGCTTCTACAGGGATAGTATACTGTCTTGCGTCTACTACGCCGGCGATTCTTCTTATCGCGTCGGAGTGCCCCTGGCTTACGCCCTTGCCCCAGAAGGTATAGTCCTTGCCCTCGGGTAAGATTGAGCTAGCGTAAAGACGGTTTAAGGAGAACATTCCCGGATCCCATCCGCAAGAAATGATACCGACTTTTCCGCCCTTTTTAGCGGCGGCGTCAACGTTCGAGAAATGCGCGGGGATATTTGCGTGGGTATCGAAGCTGTCGATTACGTTATAGATTTCGGCGTATTTAGGAGTCATTTCGGGTAAATCGGTAGCCGAACCTCCGCAGATAATAAGCACGTCTATATCATCTCTGCCGGCTTCAAGCTCGGCGGTCGAGCGCACAGCTACGCCTTCGGTATTTATTTTTAAATCAGCGGGATTACGGCGGGTATAAACGCCCGTAAGCTCGAGGTCGGGGTTCTGCTTAATAGCGGCTTCTACTCCTCGGCCGAGATTTCCGTAACCTAAAATTCCTATCTTAATACTCATGGTATCTCTCCTTTCAATTTTACGCCTTTATTTTAGCACAATAAAAAGCTTTAATCAAGCGGGCGGATAAAATGTTTATGTACGATTTTATATCTTTATATACAAGAAAGCGCGCGCAATCAGCGCGTCCGCTTTCGTATAGCCATCTCCGGTGTATGGGTGTTGTTACCCAAAACAGCTATGCATGGGTATTGTTACC
>JAHKZS010000233.1 GCA_020626545.1 bacterium | reverse complement strand
TTTTTGCATGGTCTGCCCGACTTCCTTCCCTATAACAAATAACTTCATCTCGCTTGTTGGGTTCACGTTTTTGGGAAAACTCCCGTAAACGCTCCTCCCTAAAAACGCTCCCCCGGAGCGTTTTCTTAACGGTCGGCTTCGAATCCATTTTGTTGACCAAAACAAAAACGCCCTTTCGGACGTTTTGTTTTGGTCTGCCCGACTGGATTCGAACCAGCGATCTACAGAGTCGGAGTCTGTTGCATTATCCAACTGTGCTACGGGCAGAAGTATTTTTAATTGTCCACGTCAAGCGTGTCCGTTCCTATCGGAGATGTCATATCCCCCGTACGTTAGTGCCTCTATCAAACTTTGGATATGGAGGATAGGTTCTGCGTATTAGTTTAAATCTAATCATCCTCGTACTAAGAATTTTACTACAAAACCGCGAAAAAGTCCAGAGTTAAGCTTCAGCCGTCAGCTCTCCCCAAATTTCGTAGGCTTTTTCGAGCTCGGACTGTTTTTCTTCGAGCTTTTCGGTAAGCTCGGTGAGCTTTTCAAAATCGCTTACGACCTCATCCTTTTGGAGTTCGTCGTTCAGCCCGGCAATCTCTAAGTCGAGAGTTTCGATAAGCTGTTCGGCTTTTTTAATATCGTTTTTAAGCTTTCTCTCGCGGGCGCGGCGCTGTTTTTCAAGGGTATAATCGTTCGGCTTTTTAGCTTCTTTTTCTTCCGATACAGCCTCAGCCTTTTTGCTCTCAGAGGTTCGCTCGAGGTAGTAATCGTAGTTGCCGAGATACTCGGTCATACCGTTTCTATCGAGCGCTAAAATCCTTGTTGCGAGCTTATTTATAAAGTAACGGTCGTGGCTGATTATCAGCATAGTTCCGTCGTAATTTTGGAGCGTAGTTTCGAGCTGTTCTCGTGACGAGCTATCGAGATGGTTCGTGGGCTCGTCGAGCAACAAGAGGTTAGAGCCCTCGAGCATAAGCTTTAACAGGCTCACTCTCGCGCGTTCGCCGCCGCTCATTTTATTTAGCGGTTTAAACACCTCGTCGCCCTTAAACAGAAAGCTTCCGAGAGCTGTTCTGAGCTTAGTTTCAGTCATATTCGGAAACGCGTCCCAAATCTCGTCGAGAGCGGTTTTGTTTAAATCGAGGTTGCTCTGCATCTGGTCGAAATATCCTAAATCGACCTGCGCGCCGTAATCCACCATACCGCTGTCGAACGCGGTTTTTCCGAGCAGCATATTAAACAGCGTAGTTTTTCCGCAACCGTTTTCGCCGATTATAAACACTCTTTCTCCGCGGCGGATATGGAAATCAACATTAGAGAAAAGGTGGTTATCGCCGAAGCTTTTCGAGAGATTTTCGGCGATTAAAACATCCTCGCCGCTGACGCGTTTGGTTTCGAAACGCATATGTATTTTCTCAAGCTCTCTTTCGGGAGCTACGAGCTGTTCTTTAATCTTATCCGCCTGCTTCTGTTTACTCGCGGCGGTTATAAAATTGCGCTCTCTGCCCCAGCGTTTCTGCTGTTCGACGATACCCTCGATACGCTTAATCTCTTTCATATCGTTCTCGTATTTATGGGTAAGGCTTTCGACATACGCCTGCTTTTTCTTCTTAAACTCGGTATAGTTGCCCTTATACATCATAGTTTTTTGATGCTCGAGTTCAATTGTTTTATTGGTCACGTTGTCGAGAAAATAACGGTCGTGGCTGATTATGAGCATAGAGCCTTTAAAATCCTTAATAAAGCTCTCGAGCCAGTTTACCGATGACAAGTCGAGGTGGTTAGTAGGCTCGTCGAGCAACAGGAAATTAGAGCGCGATAGAAGAAGCTTTAAGAGGCTGAGCTTAGAACGCTGTCCTCCCGAAAGCTTACCCGTCGGCATATCAAAATTCTTTTCCTCGAATCCGAATCCAATCAGCGCGGAACGAGTCCTCGCCTTATATGTAAGACCGCCGTTTCGCTCGAACTCGTCGATTAGAGCGGTCTGTTTCTCGATATTTTCAGGGGTAGGATTTTTCTCGACCTCGGCGTTTATTAACTCAATCTGCTTTTCGGTTTCGATAAGGTTATCAAAAACCGAGATAAGCTCGTCGTAGATACTTCGCTCGGGATGGTTACAGGCGTGCTGTTCCATATAGCCGAGAGTTACGTCCGACGAGGTGAATACATTACCGCTGTCCGAGGACATTTCGCCGTTAATTATCTTAAACAGCGTAGTTTTACCCGTGCCGTTAGCGCCGATAAGCCCTACCTTATCGCCCTTTTCTATTTCGAAAGTAACGTCCTTAAACAAGGTGCGTTCTATAAAGCTTTTTTCGAGATTATGGACACTTAACATTTTGTACACCCTCGCCTAACGACGTTCCTTTCTAAAGAATCAGCCTGTATAAAGCACAATAAAATTAATAATATGCACAACGATTACCGCGGTATAGACAACCACTCCGCTGTAGATTACGAAATTTGTAAAGCGGTTTTGTTCAAGCTTAAAAATCTTGTAAAACAACCATATAAAGATACTCAACGCGAGCGGAAGCACGCATTTTACGAAAAATCCTAAAATCGGATACTCCATTATCCAACCCATTATAGGATTCGCTTCGTGAAATCTTCCCGTATCAATCAAAACCTGGGTGCAAAACCAGTCGCACACGTTGAGAAAATACAGGAACATCAGCTTTGTGCCGAAGCCGTATTCACGGACTTCACCGCGCTCGTTGTAGTCTAAAACAAATTCTGACATAAAAACACCTCACCGATAGTGTTACCCGTGAGATGTATTTTATTAGTAAAAATTTAATTCTTTTTCCAAGCCCTCGGCATAAATATGAGCAGCATCGGATAGAGCTCAAGTCTTCCCGCGAGCATATTAAAGATAAATACAATCTTTGAGAATACGCTGAACGAGCTGTAGTTACCCGCGGAGCCGACAATCGAAAATCCCGGACCCGTGTTATTAAACGTAGCGAGCACACTCGTGAGGTTAGTTGTAAAATCGAAGCCGTCAAACGCTATAAGAGCTGTGCTTATAACTACAAACATAATGTAAATTATGAGGTAAACGCTTGCGTTCCTTGTAACCTCGTGGCTGACCTTTTTACCGTTAACCTTTACGGTTTCAACAGTTCTGGGATGAACAATCAGGCGGAACTCTTTTCTCACTTCTTTGAGAAGTATAAGAACTCGCGAAACCTTAAATCCGCCGCCTGTACTGCCGGCGCAGGCTCCGATACACGTAATTATACAGATTAGAGCTTTACTGAGCTCGGGCCATTTATCAGTATTATCAATCGCCATACCCGTACTCGAAAGTATCGAGGTTACGTAGAAGAAGCTCTGATGGAACGAGTCAAACGCGGTATGGTAAATATTATAGATATTTACGGCGATTACCGCGGTAAAGAACGCGGTAATTCCGATATACCACCAAAATTCCTCGAGTTTGAGGATTGATTTAATTTTCTTTGTGAGAATTAAAATATAGACATAGAAGTTAACTCCGAACAGCATCATAAACACGGAAACTACGCCCTGCAAATAATAGCTTTCGAAATAACCCATAGACTTATTATACGCGGAGAATCCGCCTGTACCCGCCGTAGACATAGCGGTAGTAACGGCGTCGAAGAAATACATTCCGCCGCACATAAGCAGCACGGTTTCGATTACCGTAAGTCCGATATATATAGTATAAAGCGCTACCGCGTAGTTACGCAGTTTAGGCATAGTTTTATCAACTTCGGGGCCTGTGGATTCGGCTTTCATAAGATTAATACCGGAGTTTCCGCCGAGCTTCGGGATAAGCGCTAACAGGAACACGATTACTCCCATACCGCCGAGGAAGTGACTTACACTTCTCCAGAACAGCATACATTTATCGAGCGCCTCGATATCCTGCAGGATAGTAGCACCCGTGGTAGTGAATCCCGATACCGACTCGAAAAACGCGTCGACAAAGCTCGGGATAGAACCGCTCATCCAAAGCGGAAGCGCTCCCGCCGCCGAAAGCACAATCCAGCTCATAGCGGTAGCCGCGAAGCCGTCCTTACGCTCCATCATAAAACGTTTAGGTTTTTTAAGAACTACCGCTCCGCCGACGGCGATAAGCGCGAGTCCTATAAACAGAAAATATACATACGAAGCTTCGTGGTACCATAAACCGACTAAAGTTCCCGTCTGCATAGCGAGACCTTCGATCAGAAGCACCCAGCCCAATATATAAATTATAGTTCTTTTATTCATAGTAACACCCTAATCAGAATAAAACTCCTCTGGATTTAAAATAAGCGATAGCACATATAATCGCTGTAAACGCGATAGCCGTAATAACTCTTTCGCCGTAATTAACACTGTTGCCCTTTAATCCTATTCCGAGCGCGGAATAGTTGTGGATAGTGGCTAAAGTCGTTATCACGCATAAAGCCGCGAATACTATCGAACATATGGGAACATACAGGCTTACATCGTAATGCCTGACCGAAAGTAAAAATATACCTCCGAATCCAAAGAAACAAAGTATAAGCAAAAAGTTTACTATCGGAAGTATTACTCCTATCTCCTTAATTGACTTAGTAAAAAACGTCCACTCGCCGAACCCGACATAGTTAGTCGTAATGTAGCTTTTGCTATGGTGGCTTCTTAACATATCGTATTTCCAGATATTAATATCGAACAGTTTAAAAGCAACCAAAAGCGCCATTAAGACGAGTATAGTCATCTTATCACTCAACTAAATTCTCCTTATCTTACTTTAAAATATCCTTTAAATCAAATAATCCCTTATGCTTAGTTACTACAATTACAGTATCGCCGAGCTCGATAGAATCTTTACCGCTCGGGATAATGATTTTTCCGTTACGATTTATGCAAGCTATCTGTAAATCGGACTTTAAATTAAGCATCGAGAGCGGAACTCCGATAGCCATATTATCTTCCCTCGCCTTAAACTCGAGCGCTTCCGCCTGACCGTTACAGATAGAGTAGAGAGTTTCGATATTACTTCCGAACGAGTTCTGCATAGCGCGTACATAACGGATAATGTACTGGCCTGTGAGATGCTTGGGATGTACTACCGAATCGAGCGGCAGGCTGTCGATAATACTAAAGCTGATATTATCAATCTCGGTGATAATCTTCGCGTCGGGGTTAACGTCCTTAGCGAACAGCGAAACGATAATATTTTCCTCGTCGGTATCCATAAGCGCGACAATAGCGTCGGCATGTTCGATACCCTCGGAGATTAACAGCTCCTGGTTCATACCGTTTCCGTGGATAATAACCGCATCGTCCAAACTCTCGCTTAAATTCTCGCATCTTGCCATATCGGTTTCGATAATCTTAACCTTGATACCTGTCTCGCATAAAGACTTCGCAAGATAGTAGGCGATTTTACTTCCGCCTAAGATAAGAACGTTTCGGCTCTTGCCGTTAATTAAGCCGAGCTGTTTAAACAGACGAGCCGCGGCTTTACTCTCGGAAATAATCGAGATTACATCGCCCGGCTTTATCTCGAAATCACCGTTCGGGATAAAGCCCTCTTTTTCTCTTTCGACAGTACAGATCCTAAGACCGCTTTTAAAGAGGTTAGCGCAGTCAACTACCTTTTTATTAGCGAGAACGGATTTGTCGCTGATTTTAACCTTTATTAAATCTACAACCCCCTTGGCGAACGAGTCGATTTCGACTGCTCCGGGGAATTTTATAAGACGGGAAAGCTCTCGCGCGCAGGTCTGTTCGGGATTAATCGCGAGCGACAGTCCGAGCTCGTCCTTTAACCTCGACACATCTTTAGCGTAATGAGGATTTCGAACTCGCGCGATAGTCCTCGGGGCACCCGCGTTCTTGGCGATAAGACAAGCGTATAAATTAAGCTCGTCCGAAGCCGTCACGGCAATCATAAGGTCGCATTCCTTAACGCCCGCATCCTTTAGCGTATCATAAGTCGCTCCGTTACCGACAACCCCCATTACGTTCTGGGTACCCGCTACGGATTGAAGCGCGTTTGTATCGGTATCGATAACCGTTATACCATGTCCTTCGCGGTTAAGCTGGTCGGCGATTGTACGTCCGACACGTCCGCATCCAACAACAATAATTTTCATAAAGATTACCTCGTTAAATATGAATAATCACACGTAGGTATATTATAGTATATCTCTATTGTAAAATCAAGACTTAACATTAACTGAAAATATCATTCGGTTCAATTTTAAACACTTTACAGAAAGCTAACAACTCTATATCTGTTATAAAGCGTTTTCCGCATTCTATTCTCTGAATAGCGTTTTTATCTAAATCAAGCCCTATTAGCTGTAGCTTATCGGCTAGTTGTCTTTGACTGCATTTGGGTTTCATATCTAATCTAAGCTTAGAAATCTTTTCACCACAATAATTGTTTTTTTCATTATTCTTATTCTTAAACATTACAACAACCTCCGCATTTGACATTCACAACTTGTCAACTAAGTTATTGTATGCTATAATCAGTGTACTATTTGACATTCACTAAATGTCAAATTATCAGGGGAGGTTATCAATTTGCAATTAAAGAACACAAAATCAAAAACTATTATCTTTTCCGTAATTATTTCAATGTTAACAATTATTCTATTTGTTACGCTTTTTAATAATCTTGGAGCAAACGCTATCGCCGATTTGGACGAAGCAAGGCATGGAATAAATGCTTACGAAATGCTTAAAAATAACAATTGGATTGTTAGCACATATATGTATGAAACTGATTTGTGGAATTTAAAACCTCCGTTTAGCTATTATTTAATAGCGCTTTCTTTTCAATTATTCGGATTTAACACATTTGCGTTAAGACTATATTCTGTTTTTTCTATAATTATTTTATATATTGTTATTTCTTATGTATTATATAAAGTTTCCGGAAAAATCACGGTATGCGTATTTGCGATTCTTTTTCTTTCATTTGGAGATTTCTTTTTTGGACATTGTGGAAGAACAGGTGACGCTGACGCTTTATTTCTCCTATTGTCAGCAATATCTATGTTATCATTATCGTTCTGTAATAAGCATCACTGGGCGCTCTATATTTTCGGGCTATCAGTATCTACTGCTTTTTTATCAAAAAGCTTTCACGCCGCTCCGATTCTTTTAATTGGTCTTTGTTTTTTATTATTTAGTAAAACTTATAAGAATATCAAAATAGTGGAATACTTAATTACATTGGCAACTATTATACTACCAATAGCAATATGGGCTTTATTCCGTTATTTTGCTGATGGTATGGCTTTTTTAGGCAGTATGTTTGGAGTTGATGTTACACAAAGAATGAACAATGGAGTAAGTCAAGGCGGCTCATATTTCACGTTTATAAAATATTTATTATCCTACAGGTCAACGCAATGTATTTTGTGTATTATTGTTGTGTGTTATATTTTTACCGCTATTCTGAAAAAAAGCTTTTCTTTTGAATTAAATCCAATTCACAAGACTATGCTGCTTTCAATAATCATTAACTTGATATTTTTCAGTTTAACAAGAACAGTTGAAACATGGTATTATTATCCAACATTTCTTTATTTGATTGTTTTCGCTTCAGGAATGGTCACCAAAACATTTAATACAATAAAAGAGAATAACATTAGAAAAGGCGTAATGGCATTAACCTGCATTATAGGTTCAGCGTTACTTATTTTTACTTCATACCAAATATATACAAATTTGAGACAAACTTTTTCAATTAGAAAAACAAACGCGCAAGATACTATTATAGAGTTTTGACAAAAATATCCGAAATACAAAGGATACAACTGCTATTTTATAAAGTCGAAAAGTGAAGATCCATATCCGTTAGATATAAAAGAAGGAGTCTGGGAACAATGTGATGTTTTATGCGCAGAACTTTCAGGAGATTATAAGTGCGTTAACGGCGGAATAAAGGCATATAGTAAAGATACCAAAGCTATAATATTTATCGAAAACAACATTACCCCTAAGTATAAATCAAATTTAAGCCACGATGTTAAATATGAACTAAAAGATTATCATGTATACACTCACCGACAGCCTTAAAACATACATACGCAAAACGAAAGCCCGCGGCACACGCCGCGGGCGAAAATTAACTAGATCATTGGTCTATCCTCAACCTTTATTAAATTTTGTCGAGTAAAAACTAACTAGAACATTGGTCTATCTCCATTTATATCAAAAACAGTTATCTAATCTGCTCGAAATTCAAAATAAACAAATCATGGGACTATCCCCTATCTATAAAAATCTAAAACTCAAATCTATAATTAAATATTACACCGGACCAGTCTCCGTAAACTAATTTTAATTTTTATAAACTTCAAATGATTCATTTTTAAGATGTGCCGCCATAGCGGCTGACTTAGTTAGGTGGTAAACTCCGCTTGAGGTCTTTGATAGAAATTCTATATGGTCTATGTAACATCTTAAAAACCTCCTTTGTTTTATGTTGTCTATATTATATACCATGTTTTTTGATTTGTCAACACTTTTATTGAAAAAAATTTAACTTTTTGAAAACTTTTTTGCATTTTCACGTAAATATCACTAAAATAACATAAATAAGTAAATTTTATTCACTTTTAGCGGTAGAAGAATGCCCTCCGACCTAAGCCGAAGGGCAAACATTGGGGAAATATATAAATGATATTGGAAAACTTTAATTATTCACGTCAAGCAAAGGTGTTCCTATTTAAGAACTGAGATCTCCTTTACCTCAGCATCACTATGAAGTTTTGGATACTCGGTGAACGTTCATCTATACAGATTATACTAAAACCTGTAACCAATAACCTGTCACCTTTAACTACTTAATTCTAATCTTCACTGTCTTATAAAGCGTTTTACAGCGTACGGCGGTGATTTTGAGCTTAATCTTATAAGTGCCCTTTTTGTACTTACCTTTCGCCAAAGTTACCGCGCCTTTAGAATTAACCTTAATCTTCTTATAAATCTTAGAGGAAGTTCCTTTTTTCACCTTAGTCACCTTAACTTTGCCCTTGACATTTTTAATCGTAAGCGGTTTTACGGTTACCTTGGATTTTTTAAGCTTAGAGGCTTTTACGGTTTTATTACTTACCTTTAGCTTTAAAGCGGGTTTCTCGGTTGTAGAGGTATTAACTACAGTTTTTACCACTTCAACGGATTCGTGCATATTATACAGCTTTAGTTTCGCGATTTCTCCCAATTCAGCGTCGGAGATAACCTTTTTATCGTAGGCTTCCTTTAAAGTATAGGCTTTATTATTCCTGACGATATAAATTCCCAGCGGATAATTGTAACAATTATTCATTGTTTTAAACTCATACTCTCCGAGCTTTTCCGTATAAGGCTCGGGGCCGAGCGCTGTAGTGGAAGCGGATATTACATTTATATCTTTGACTTGACCAAGGTTGTTAAAAAATAAGGAATCGAAATATTCCGCTTCACCGTACTTATCAGCCATAGCCTTATAAATGCTATAGTCTATGTTCTTTGTCGCAATATTTCCGATTTTAGAATTGACGTCCTCGGCTATCTTCGCTATATCGGAATCGGTAATTACGCTGTCTGCGTAAGCTTGCTTTAACGAATACGCTTTACCGTCTTTAACTATATACAGCCCGAGTTCATATCGCGCCGCCTGAGCTCCGACATAAAACGTATAATTGGCGATTCTTTCCGTAAAATCAGCGTCATTCATTTCATCATTATGCGCGTAAACGAGGGAAGCTTCTCCGTACACTCCGATAACTTCATAATAGTCGTGCTTATCAAAATCTTTCTCTATAGCCTTAACAATATCCTCGTCCGCGGTTCTTTCGACATGAACACACTTTTTCGCAAGTTCGGCGATTTTGTCAATTTCACTTTCGGTGATTACCTTCCATCTGTAAGCATCAATTAGACTATACGCCTTATCGCCGTTTATAACATAAAGTCCGAGCGGATAATTATGAACGTAATTTCCGTTTGCAAATTTCCACCAAGCGATATTTTCCTCATAAATCGCGGGCATTACTATTCTGTTCGCGCAGTAAACGAGGTACTTATCGTCGTCTATCTCGCCGAGGATTTCCTGAGCGTCGCTTGCTCCGTATTTTTCTTCAACAGCCGCAGCGATTTTCTCGCCTAGCTCGCCGTCCTTATGCTCTACCGTAAAGCCGAGGTATCCCTTTTCCTTCTGAGCTTTTTCTATAGTATGATACACATCTCTCATATTTACCATAATGCTTTTTGCGGCGTTCTCTAAGGTATCGACATAAGATACATACATACCGTTACTCTCCGCGGTAGGCTTGCCGAGCTTAAAATTAGTAAACCATACCACATAAAGCCCGAGTTTGTTTGGAATATACTCAGCCGAAGCGAATACATAGTCGCCGATTTCGGTATACTCGATTCCTGTTAAAACGGGGTAACCCGTAGCGTGTACGAGTACCGTACAATCCCTTTCAGTTTCATTGATTTTGCCGATATAATTCGCAGTCTCAATCTCGCTTTCATTATAACGAGGATCGGAAATGTTGGTGTTTAAAAGCGATTTATAATCGTAGTTTTCAGCGTTAAAGGCTTTCGCCTCGTCGGCTGTAGATGGGGTTAAATCATCCGTGTTAACCTCGGCGTTAGCTGTTAAAGCTAAGCTTGAGGTTAATATTAATATAGTCAACAAAACTCCTAAAATCTTTTTCATAGCTTTTCTCCTTTTTATAAATCTAAATCACTAATCTTTTTACTGCCGTAAAAGGAAGCCTTAATTCCTGACCCTGACTTTTAGCTTTAAGGTCTTTTTGTTTACGATAATTTTCAGTTCGGTTTTACCCTTTTTCAGACCTTTTACTTTTATTTTAGTCTTAGTCCTTTTCGAAGTCACCTTGGCATACTCGGTGTTTTTGTAAGTGTTTTTAATATTTTTAGCCTTACCGATAATATTCACCGAAGCTTTAGCGCCCTTCTTAACGATAATTTCCTTGGCGGAGAGCTTCGGGTCAGTCGTAACCTTTACGGTACATCTGAGAGTTTTACCGCCGACTTTAGCGGTAATCTTAGCTCTGCCCTTTCTCAGCGCGATTACGTAACCCTTTTTATTAACTATCGCCGTCTTTTTATTGCTCGAGGAAAACTTAACCTTTTTACCGTTTTTGTTCAAGACATTCAGGTTTATCCGCTTACCGCTTCTGAGCGTAGCGGTTCGGATATTTAGGTATGGAGTCGAGGTGTTTGTTTTAGCGCTTTGCTCATAAATCTTAGTATCCGATTTTTTAGGCGGTTTTGTAGTATCTTCCTGAGCGGGCGCGGCTGTAGCGGGCTGTTTGCCCGGATTGGGATTTTTAGTAGCGGGAGCAAACGTCGGAGCAACTGTCACAGGTTCGGTCGCTTCGGGAACATCGGGCGAATCGGTCGGAAGCGGTTTAGTCGGAATCAGCGGAGAATATGTAGGCGCTTCGGTTTGAGGGTCGCCTCCCGCGCCGCCGGGTTCATAAGGCGCAGCAGTCCAATCCTCCATAGGCTCGCTCGCCTGGGTACAAGGCTCGTCGGGAGTAGCTTCAGGAGGTTCGTCGGGAGTAGCTTCTTTCGGCTCGCTGCCTGAGCCCGAATAGATTAAAGTATATTTTCTCTTTTGAGTATAGTTCAGGGTAGATTTCTTTACGGATTTAGACGAATTACGCTCGACCGCCGCTACGCTAAAACACGACGCGGCGAGCAGTAAAGCCGTAAATAACGCGATTAGTTTCTTCATCACTTAACCTCCCCCGCTTTTACGCTTCGCGCGATTTTAAACATCTCGTCCTTATCGACGAAGCCTGTCATTTCGAACACATAGCCCTTGTCCTCCCAGACGAGCATAATCATATCCTCGTCAGTCCTCATAATGTATTCCATACCGTTATCGGTAACCTTTTCGGGAGCTGAGAACTCGCTGTCGGAAGCCGAGGAATACTCAGCCTTAGTGAACTGTTCAAAGTCGATATAGTTTTCGCCCTTTACGTAGTAGAGCTCACGGCTTGTGCTGTCGGAAGTTTCGTCCTCGAGCTTATAGCCCTCGGGGATATACGACGGCGTAAAGTGTTCATTTAAAGTCTTAGGATAGCTCTCGGGGTTTTCGTTATTGTACTCGATAACGTCTACCTCGCTTGTGTGCGAGATAAAGAATCCGAGGATACTCTCCCGTATAGCTGTAACGCTCATAGCCGAAGCGGTTAAAACTATCGCCGCGACTAAAATCGCCGCGACCTTGCGCGCTTTAGTTCGGGTAGCTTTATAAAAATAGTTCGACTGAGATTTAATCAGCTTATCCATCTTTTTATTAAAACTCTCGGACGGAGTAAAGGGCTTTAGAGCGTCGTATTCTTTAAGCCTTTTATTTTCGTATATTTCAAGCGATTTAACAAGAAGCTCGTTGTTTATAATCTTATCCAAAGGAAATACCTCCCATAAGTTCTCTTAGCTTTTCACGCGAGCGCTGGAGCCTTTTTCGCACGGCGGTTCTCGAGATTCCGAGAGCGGACGCGATTTCGCCGTCGTCAAGTCCGTTTAAAAATTTTAGCACGATAATATCCCGGTACTTTTCGGGCAACTCGGCGATTTTCTCCGCGACGATTTCAGCCGTAAGCTTGGTCTCGGTTTCACGCTCTACGTTCACGGTATTCGGAACGCTCTCGTTGAGCTCGTAGATTTTCTGCCTGCTCCTCTTAACATACATAGTTTTAGCGGTGTTCTCGAGTACAATCATTACGTACGACTTGGTCTTTAAACTTCCGCTGTCGTCGAGCTTATCTATGTTTTTAAGAATACGCACAAAGGCGTTATGCGCGGCATCCTCGGCGAGACTACTGTCGTGTAAAATCTCGTAGGCTCGGCTGAGCATAAGAGCGCTGTAGTTTTTATAAATTTTTTCGAATTTTTCCTTATCATTTTCGCCGTCTATAAGCGAAAGGTATAATGTTAACATTTTATCTCCAATATCTTTAATAAATCCCTCTATATACTTAAACCCTGTTTATAAATTTTTGTGACAAAAATTTTTGGGAAAATTAATTTTTTTATCTGTTAGATTAATCTTGCTCTTTGGGTATAATTATATCATTATATATTAAACAATTAAAGCGTAAATTTTTCTCATTTCCCTAAATCCCTATTGATTGACTAAAACCGTTAATAATGGTATTATAAAAGGTAGCAAAAAACTGGAGTGAAAATAATGCGAATTGTAATAAAAGTCGGAACTTCAACCCTAGCCCACAAGACAGGGCTTTTGAATATCAAGCGCGTCGAGCAGATGTGCAAGGTTATTTCGGACTTAAAGAACGCCGGGCACGAGATAGCGCTCGTATCCTCGGGAGCTATCGGAATGGGACTCGGTAAAATCGGATACACCAAACGTCCCGACGATATACCTACTAACCAGGCTGCCGCGGCTATAGGTCAGTGCGAGCTTATGTACACTTACGATAAGCTTTTCTCGGAGTACAACCACACCGTAGCCCAGATACTTATGACGGGCGCGTATGTGGCGCTTGAGGATTACGGAAAGAACCTCAACAACACGCTTTTCAGGCTGTTGGAGCTCGGCGTTATTCCGATTATCAACGAAAACGATACGGTTACCACCGACGAAATTGTTATCGGCGATAACGACACCCTCGGCGCGACCATCGCGCTTACGTTAAAAGCGGATTTACTTATTCTGCTCTCCGATATAGACGGACTATATACAGCCGACCCAAATAAAAATCCTGACGCTAAGCGAATCGACGTTGTCGAGGAAATTACCGAGGATATAGAAAACCTCGCGGGTCAGAAAGGCTCGGTACTCGGCACAGGCGGTATGATTACTAAAATCAACGCCGCTAAGATGGTGACCGAAAAGGGAATTGATATGGTCGTAGCTAACGGCAGAAATCCCGAAATCCTCTACGACATTCTCGAAAGCACTGCCGTATGCACACTCTTTAAAGCAAAAAATTAAAATCCTTATGAGGTGATAAAAATGACTACTCAGGAATTACTTATAAAAGCAAAAAACGCTAAAGCAAAACTAAATATGCTCTCAGTAGACGAGATTAACGGCGCCCTCGAGGCCATGGCTCAGGCGCTCGTCGATAACACGGATAAAATCCTCGCGGAAAATGAAATTGATATTGAAAACGCGAGAGGTACTGTGAGCGACGTTATGATAGACAGGCTCTCGCTTTCGCCCGAGAGAATTGAGGATATGGCTCAGGGAGTTAGAGATGTAGCGAAGCTCCCCTCGCCTGTAGGCAGAGTTCTTAAACGCAACGAGCCGATTAAAGACCTTATCGTTGAGAAAACCTCAGTGGCTTTAGGCGTAGTCGCGATTATCTACGAAAGCCGTCCCAACGTAACCTCGGACGCCGCGGCGCTCGCCCTAAAGAGCGGTAACGTATGCGTTCTTCGCTGCGGTAAAGAAGCCCACAGAAGCGCGGCGGCTATCGTCGAAGCTTTACAGAGCGGACTTGAAAAAGCGGGTGTGAGCAAGGATTTAGTTCTTCTCGTAGAAGATACTACCCGTCAGAGCGCCAACGAACTTATGACAGCCGACGGTTACGTAGATTTACTTATCCCCAGAGGCGGTAAAGGACTTATCACCGCCTGCCTTAAAAACGCTACAGTTCCGTGTATCCAGACAGGCACGGGAATTTGCCACATCTACGTTGACGAGAGCGCCGATATAGATATGGCGGTAAATATTATCGAAAACGCTAAGACAAGCCGTCCGTCAGTTTGTAACGCGGAGGAAGTTTTAGTCGTAAATAAAAATATAGCGAAAGAGTTTTTACCTAAGTTAAAGGAAAGAATCGTCGATAACCGCAAGGAAAATCCCGTTGAACTCAGGCTCGATACCGAAGCTCAGAAAATTATCGACGGTACTCCCGCGGGCGAGGAAGATTTTGATACTGAATTTTTAGATTACATTCTCGCGGTTAAAATCGTAAACGACGTGGACGAAGCTATCGACCATATAAATACTCATTCCACAGGTCACAGCGAAGCTATTATTACCTCAGACAAAGCTTCCGCCGACAAATTCACACGTAGCATCGACAGCTCGTCTGTATACGTAAACGCAAGCACTCGTTTTACCGACGGCGGACAGTTCGGATTAGGATGCGAGATGGGAATTTCTACCCAGAAGCTCCACGCGAGAGGCCCGATGGGACTTGAGGAGCTCAACACCTACAAGTTCATTATCAGAGGTAACGGAAACATTCGATAATACGGAGGAATAATGTGAAAATTCACATCATTCCAAATTAATATTGCCCGCTCAGTTGCACACTGCGTGCGCACAAGCTGAGGTTTTATCCAAAACTTTGAGGTGTTGTCGAAATCTTTGATTTCGGTAACAATACCCATGCATAGCTGTTTTGAAAAATAAAACCCATGCAGAGCTGATGGCTTAATTGCCATTTACGCCTTATCAGCCCACGGTAACAGCGTAAGGTAAACTATAAATACTATTTGTGGGCGGAAAGGCTATGGCAATTAGTATGAAAAAATACGGATTTATAGGCGCGGGAAATATGGGCGGAGCGTTATGTAAGGCGGTTTCCAAAAGCACTAAGGAAGTTTTAATCGCCGACCATTTCGCCGAAAAAGCCGAAAAACTCGCCGAGCTCACAGGCGGTAAAACCGCGGATAATAATGCTATCGCTAAAGAGTGCGATTATATCTTTCTCGGGGTAAAACCTCAGATGATGAAGGATATGCTCGCCGAGATTAAAGATGTTTTGATAGACAGAGAGGACGTTGTTCTCGTCACTATGGCGGCGGGGCTTTCGATAGAAACAATCCGAGAGTTCGCGGGCGGTGAGTTCAAGGTTATCAGAATTATGCCGAATACTCCCGTAGAAGTCGGCGAGGGTGAAATTCTCTATACTAAAGGCGATAATATTTCCGGAGAAGAATTAAAAATCTTCTTAAACGATATGAGATACGCGGGCAAACTCACTTCTATTCCCGAAAATCTTATGGACGCGGGATGCTCGGTTTCGGGATGCGGCCCGGCGTTTGTATATATGTTTATAAGAGGTTTAGCCGAGGGCGGAATGGAATGCGGTATTGACGAAAAGACCGCGCTCGCTATGGCGGCTCAGACCGTACTCGGAAGCGCTAAGCTCCTTATGGAAAGCGGAGAAAATCCCGCGGACTTAATCGAAAAGGTTTGCTCTCCCGGAGGAAGTACAATTGAGGGCGTTAAGTCGCTCGACAACGATAATCTCGAGGATGTAATTGTTAACGCGGTAAAATGCGCTTACGATAGAAATATCGAGCTCGGAAAAAGCTGACGAATTATTAAAAAGTTGTCACAAATGTTGCTATAAAGGCAGTATTTATGGTATAATGAGTTTTACACTAAAATCTATACATTTCTCAGAAGTGTACGGAGGATATTATGGAAAAGGTTATTACATTTGCGGTTCCCTGTTATAATTCCGCTGAATATATGGATCACTGCATAAGCACGCTGTTATCGGTCGGCGAGGACGCTGAGATTATTCTCATTGACGACGGCTCTACTAAGGATAACACTCCCGAAATCTGCGACCGTTACGCCGAGAAATATCCTAACATTGTTAAGGTTATTCATCAGGAAAACGGCGGTCACGGCGAGGGCGTCAATCAGGGATTAAGACACGCGACGGGTACATACTATAAAGTAGTAGACAGCGACGACTGGCTCGATATAGACTGTTTAAGAAAGGTTCTCGTAAAGCTCAAGGAGCTTGAGAATAAGAACCTCGATATGATGATTTGTAACTATGTTTACGAACACGTCGAGGACAATACTACTCATACTATGCACTACAAAAACGTATTCCCCCAGAACACTATTTTCTCGTGGGATGATATAAGCAAGTTCAGTATATCTCAGTGCCTTTTAATGCACTCGGTAATTTACCGCACTCAGCTTTTAAAGGACTGCAAGGTTGAACTTCCCAAGCACACGTTCTATGTGGACAATATTTTTGTATATACACCGCTCCCCTACGTTAAGAACATCTACTATATGGATTTAGACCTCTACCGTTATTTTATCGGACGTGAGGATCAGAGCGTTAACGAGCAGGTTATGGCGTCGAGAATCGACCAGCAGCTTAGAGTTACGTTCGCTATGATTGACGCTCATAATATAGACGATGTATTCAAAATCAGCCGTAAGCTCGGAAAATATATGAGAAAGTACATCGCGATGATGATGACGATTTCAACTATTTTCTGTGAGCTGTGCGAGTATCCCGATAAGGACCAAAAGCGCAAGAATTTATGGAAATATCTTCGCGACAAGGATAAAAAGCTGTACAGACACGTAAGATACCACACTATATGGAGTTTAGCGTGTGTACAGAATAAGCCGGGCAGAAAGCTCGCGGTATTCCTTTACAGAATCGCTCGTAAAATTTATAAGTTTAACTAAGATAAGCTCCCTTGGAAAAGGGAGCTTTTTAAATTGAGAATTGACAATGGACAATGAAGGTCGTGGAGATAGAATTAATAAAACAAAACCTTTTAATTCCCGACCGTATTTATATGCAAGCTCCGCTTGCGGAGCGTATAATTAGGTCGGGCAACAAAGTCATTCTACTGACCATTCTGTCTGCTCGACCGAAATTCTCAATTCTCCATTCTCAATTCTCAATTTTAAAAAAGGACTGCCGAAGCAGTCCTTTTCTTATATAAATAATATTAATTATTCGTTGATAGCGATAACAGCGCCTGAACCTACTGTTCTACCGCCTTCACGGATAGCGAAACGAAGACCAACTTCGATAGCGATAGGAGTGATAAGCTCAACGTCCATTTCAACGTTATCACCAGGCATACACATCTCTGTGCCCTCGGGGAGAGTGATTGTACCTGTTACGTCAGTTGTTCTGAAATAGAACTGGGGACGATAGTTGTTGAAGAACGGAGTATGACGGCCGCCCTCGTCCTTAGTAAGAACGTAAACCTGACCGCGGAACTTTGTATGAGGGTGGATTGAACCGGGCTTAGCAAGAACCTGACCTCTTTCGATCTCATTTCTCTGAACACCACGGAGAAGCGCGCCAACGTTGTCGCCTGCCTCAGCATAGTCAAGAGTCTTTCTGAACATCTCGAGACCTGTGCAAACAACCTTACGTTTCTCCTCTGTAAGACCAACGAT
>JAHKZS010000232.1 GCA_020626545.1 bacterium | reverse complement strand
GCCTTTGCTACCGAATCAACATACTGCTTAACAGTCTGTTTGCTGTCCTTAACGAACTCCTGGTCAACAAGGCAGTTCTCTTTATAGAACTTGTTAATTTTACCCATAACAATCTTATCAGCGATAGCTTCGGGCTTACCTGAGTTGATAACCTCAGCTCTCATAACCTCTTTCTCGTGCTCAATTACCTCGGCGGGTACTTCGTCACGGTTGAGGTACTGAGTACCTAAAGCGGCAATCTGCATAGCTACGTCTTTACCGCATACAACGAACTCGTCCTTATCAGCGGCGTCAGTGTCGAAGTTTACGAGTACGCCGATTTTACCGCCTGCGTGTACATAAGATACACAAGCGCCTTCAAATCTCTTGAAGCGGCGAATCTTGATATTCTCGCCGATAACCTGAATCTTCTCACGGAGAAGCTCATCAACGGTCATATTGGAACCGTCAGCCTTTAATGTCATAAGAGCGTCTATATCAGCGGGGTTATTGTTTAAGATTGTCTTAGCGACAGTCTCAACAAACGCCATAAAGTCAGCGTTTTTAGCAACGAAGTCAGTCTCAGCATTAACCTCAACTACTACGCCTGTTTTATTATCGTCGGAAGTTGTAGCGAAAGCTACACCCTCAGCGGCAATTCTGGAAGCTTTCTTAGCAACCTTAGCGAGGCCCTGCTCACGAAGGATGTCTACCGCTTTGTCCATATCGCCATCAGCTTCAACTAAAGCCTTTTTGCAGTCCATCATACCGCAACCGGTCTTTTCTCTTAACGCTTTAACGTCCTGAGCTGTAAAACTCATTTATATCAATCCTTTCGAAATATTAATTTTTATTAAGCTTCTGCTTCGTCAGCTTCTTCGTCCTCGTTAACAGCTGCCGCGCCCATCTGGCCCTCGCGGCCCTCGATAATAGCGTCAGCCATAGCGCCGGCGATAAGCTTTACGGCGCGGATAGCGTCGTCGTTACCGGGGATAACGTAGTCGATTTCATCGGGATCACAGTTAGTATCAACAATAGCAACAACAGGGATGCCGAGCTTTTTAGCCTCAGCTACCGCGATTTTCTCTTTTCTCGGGTCAACGATAAACATCGCGCCGGGCATCTCGGGCATATCCTTGATACCGCCCATAAATTTCTCGAGTTTATCAATTTCGAGATTGAGTTTAATTACTTCTTTCTTGGGAAGAAGATCGAAAGTACCGTCTTCCTGCATAGCTCTAAGCTGCTTTAAACGAGCAATTCTTCTGCGGATAGTAGAGAAGTTAGTAAGCATACCGCCGAGCCATCTTGCGTTTACATAATAAGCGCCTGCTCTCTCAGCTTCTTCTTTAATAGAATCCTGAGCCTGTTTCTTTGTTCCTACGAAAAGTACGCTTTTACCTTCCATAGAGATTTCTTTTACGAAGTTATAAGCTTCGTCGAGTTTCTTTACAGTTTTCTGTAAGTCGATAATATAGATACCGTTACGCTCTGTAAAGATATACTCTGCCATTTTAGGGTTCCAGCGTCTTGTCTGATGTCCGAAATGAACACCCGCTTCAAGAAGCTGTTTCATGGATACTGCTGCCATTTTATATTCCTCCTTAGGTTTAACCTCCGTCGAGCCTTGATTTTATCGGATAATTTTACGGAATGTATCCTTTCCGTACACCTCACCGATAGACTCAGACGTGCGAAATGCCTATATATTATACCACAAAATTAGAAAAAAGCAAGTATTTTTCAATAAATATATAAGAAAAAAGCTGACCGAAGTCAGCTTTTAATTAGTCAGCTCTGTCAAAGAAGCGTTCGCTTCCGCAACAAGCGATATAATCCTGGGTTTCGTGCCACTCGCTCTCGATTAAATCAGAAGCGTAGAAGTAGATTAATCTGTGTTTAACAGCGTATCCGTCGTTATCAAAGATATAAGATACAGCTTTCTTAACTGTAGAAGTAGGCTCTTTCTGCGTACTTCCCTCATACTGATATGAAGAAATGATGTAATCGATAGAGCTGTTCTTCTCGAGCTGCATTGTATCACGGATAGTCTGAGCTACAAGAGCCGCGCCCTTATAACCGAGTCCGCCTGCCTCACCCATAACGAGTCTTTCGAGTTTCTTTCTGTCATAAGTAGAAAGTGAAATGTGTTTAGGATTATAAGAATCATCAACCTTAGTTGAATTAACTATAGCTTTTACCTTAGGAGTAGAAGCTTTCTTTTCGGACTGAGCCGGTTTTATTGTTTCGGTAAGCTTCTTTACATCAATCTTTTTAACGGTCTTTCTTACCTTAAATTCATCTGATCTTGAAATTACGTCGGAGAAAACTTTGCTTCCGCCGATGTTAAAAACATTATTTTTTACGTTAGTAACCGCCTGTACATTCTGTATTAACGCAACCGACGGAATAACTACCGCGGCGAATAATACAAATGATGTGATTATAACTGAAGCTAACTTCGAAATCTTTTTTGTTTTTTTAGACTTTACATGTCTTAACTGATTTGAATTTTTGTAATTTGAACTTCTCAAAACTATTCCTCCTATCGAGTACGCTCTAAATCACTACGCATCTTTAGTCGTCTTAATTTTTGGTTCACACAATTTCATTTCGACGTTATTTAAACACACTTTTTAAAAAATTGCAAACCGGTACGACTGATTTCAGGTTACAAAAATTACAGTTTGTAAACCTCTTGTAATTGTATTTCTTATTTGCGAAAATTACCTTGTTAATAATTAACAAAAAGAGTTAGGGTTACTAAAAAGTTTTTTGGAACTGGGAGAAAAGGCGAATTTTTAAAAAAACTTAGAAAAACCGCCTTTTTTCCTATGTTTTTTATTATTACGCGCGCCGAAGTTAACGAGTATAGTATCCTCCCCGATAAGCGCGATATTCTCCCACGGAATAATACAATCGTCTTTCCTCCCTAACAGCCCGAATAGTTTTAATCTACCGTATATGACTAAAGCTTTTACTTCGGCGTTAGATGTATCTACTTCCAGGTCATCTACACATCCTATACGACAGCCGTTCTCACAGCTTATTACTTCCTTATTTCTTAGCTCAACCAACCTGCAATTCAAAATATCACCCCTTTTTGTTGACAATTAAAATAGTATTTATTATAATTAATTTATATTAATAAGGAGGTAAATATGAGTAAATACGGAGATTATGTTCTTATAACGGATTCCACATGTGACTTAACGAACGATATAGCCAAGAAAACTAATCTTGAGGTTATGCCGATGGTCTTTCTTATGGAAGATAAAGTATATAACCATTACTTAGATTGCAGGGAAATGTCTCTTGACATTTTCTACAACAATATTAGACGAGGTATTGAATCAAAAACAACTCAGATAAGTTATAATTCTTATTTAGAATATTTTGAGAAGTTTTTAAAAGACGGTAAGGATATACTTTACGTTTGCTTTACTTCGGGGTTAAGCGGTACAT
>JAHKZS010000231.1 GCA_020626545.1 bacterium | reverse complement strand
TGTATAAATCTTAACCGCTCTGCTCGGAGTTTCACTCGAGATAAACTTAAAGTTATCCTTAACCCTGAGCACCATCATCAGCTTGCCGATACAGTTACAGAGGAAGCCGATAGATACGATTATCGAGTAGAACTGGATTTCGAATTTAGTCTGGCCGACAAGTCTGAACATCGAGATTAAGCTTTGAAGCCCCATACCGATAGACGCTATCGCAAGCGCGGTATCCGAGTTGCCCTTTAGCTTTACAAGCGGAATAAGTCCCGAGTAGATGGTTACTCGGTTTACGAATATAACCGAACCCGCAACAAGCAGGTTTATTATAGCGTAAATAATCGGCGAATTGGGTATAGCGTTAAGGAGAGTGTCGGGAAAAATTCCGACAAACACAGTTAAAATAAGCTGTACAAAAGTTATAATCCCCATAAACACACTTCTTACAAACAGCTTTCTTATATTAAGATTTAGCTCGTAAAAAATACTGCGTTTATCTTCTTCGCCGGTATAATCTTCGACGGTAACAACCTGGTCCACAGGTAAATCGGAGTCATCGGAGTTATCGTTAGAGAAAATTCCGACTACAGCCGAAAGCACCTTTTCCTTTCGGGTACGAGTATCCCCGTCTCGAGTTATATTCTCGACCTTAGCCATCTCCTGCTTAATAACCTGAGAAATCGAGGGGTTTTTAGAGCGAAGATACTGTTCGTATTCGCCCTTTACAACTTCGGAAAATCTTCCCGCTTTAACGTGGAGCTTTTCGATTTCGTCATCCTCTTTATACACGGGGACTTTTGAGCGGATAGTCTTAGCGTCCGGTTTAGGTTTTTTTACTCCGAATTTTTTCTCGTAATTATCGTCGCGCGCGATATTCGTCGAAGGCTTGTCCTTAAGAATATCCAGCGTTCCGTCATCAGAGCTGAACATCGTTCCGATTTCCGGATCAACTTCGGAAAACACGGGCGTATCTTCGATAACATCCTCGGCGATTTCAGCGTCCTCGGGAATCTCGGGAGTGAGGTTTATTACGCTTTCTTCCTCATCTTCCGAGTCCATAAGCATTTCCGCCTGCATAGTAGCTACGTTTTTCTCACCCTGAATTGAGTTTTCCTCGGCGGGTGGTTCCTCTTTATCCATATCGAGAGGGTTATTGTTAGTAAGCCTTATTTTCTTATCGGCTGTACTGAAAATCTCATCCATTTCGGGACGAACGCCGTACTTTTCGGCGGCTTTACGCATAGCGTCCCGCTCGGAAATATATCTCGTTTCGGCGAGAATCTGCTCAAGTCGAAACTCTTTCTCGTTAGTATCGACCGTTTCCGAGGAAATATTTATTTTTTGTGAATCGAAAACCTGATGTTCCGGCTTTTGTTTTTTATTTCTCATCTAATCAATCCTTTTTAGAGGCAACCGCGTACATAAGCACTCCCGCGGCTACCGAAGCGTTAAGCGAATTAATCTTACCTTTCATCGGGAGCGATACAATCTCGTCGCATTTTTCGCGGACAAGACGGCTTATACCCTTCCCTTCGTTCCCGATAACAAGAGCTGTCGCTCCGCTGAAATCGCAGTCGTTATAATCCGTTCCGTTCATATCCGCGCCGTATACCCATACGCCGCGCTTTTTAAGCTGTTCTATAGTATTACTTATATTAGTAACCCTCGCCACTGGAACATACTCGACCGCTCCCGCGGATGCCTTGGAAACAGCAAAACTCAGCCCGACGCTTCTGCGTTTCGGAATTATTACGCCGTGAACTCCCGCGCACTCGGCGGTACGGATAATCGCGCCTAAGTTATGGGGATCTTCTATCTCGTCGAGTACAACGATAAACGGCTTTTCGCCTCTTTCTTCGGCGAGGTTAAAGATATCGTCTACCGAAGCGTACTCCTTAACAGCAGTATAGGCGATTATGCCCTGGTGATTTGAGTGGCCCGAAGCGTAGTCGAGTTTTTTTACATCGACTTCCTTAATCGGTATATTCTTTTTCTTAGCTTTAGCGAGTATTCCGACTATAGCGCCGTTCTTCTCGCCTTTGGCTACAAGTATACGGTCAATCTCACGTCCGCCTCTTAAGGCTTCGCTTACGGGATTTCTTCCGATTACTATATCGTCTTTCTTTTTCGGAGTTTCCATATATTACTTCCTTATCTAATTCGTTATCATAATATACCATTTTATAGTATAACAAAGCTTTAGCCTTTAATAATTTTTAATAAGAATTATATTAAAATTCGCCTAAATCCTACATCCTACACCCTAAATCCTAATTCCTAACCGCTAAGCGCGTGCGCTCCTATATCTATATAATCCGGGATAATACCGTACATACCGCTGTTTTTGTCGAGAAAAAGATCGAGCTTAGGCGGAAAGGCGCTGAAAGAAAAATACATTATAAAAATAAGCAGCAACATAAGACATGCTACGGAGAAAAATCCCGAAATATCCTTATCCCACAGCGTTAGAGTTTTCGATAGTATAAATCCGATTCCCAGAGCCGCGAGAGTCACAGGCTCGCTATACTCGACGGGAATAATCCGCGAAAACAGAATATATACTAAAACGCAGACGTAAACTCCAATCGCTTTAGCGCATACAAACTGTCGAAAATACGGACGTGCTGTCATAAGCTCCGCCAAACCGTACATTATATATACCAGGATAATCGGTTTTAGCTGTTCCCAAATACTCGAATTCACCGAACCGAACAAAATCCCCGCCGTGCTGCCTTTTAGAAACACATACAAATTTCTGAGCAGGCTCACTAATATCATACAGAATATTATTCCGCTCAGCTCCATAAAATTAAAAAGAGATTTCCTCATATACAAGCTCCTTTCAAACAGTAAAGTATATGAGAAAGCTCGGTTTTAAATGAAAATATTACATTATGTTAACCTTTAATTTCTAAATGGAATTAAAAGGCGATTTATTAATTTTTAAAAAGAAATATACTATTTGTATAGTTCTTTTTGTTCAACAAAATTGTGGAAAACTCTGTGGATAATGTTAAGAACCATAATCAGATATAGTGTTTATCAGCGTTCTTTTTTATCGTTTTTTAACTTTCCACATTCTCCGCAAAGTTTTCCACAATATTCTTTAAAGAAATTTTTATCCGTTTTTATATTACAAATAGTAATATAGGCTTGTCAATTACATTATAGAAAAATAAAAAAATTTTTTTAAACATCTAAATTCTATAAAGAAAAAATCAGGGCGATAACCACCCTGATTTTGTGAATATTGTTTAAGCGAAAGCCTGTAAGAGCTGGTCGAACAGCGATACGCTCGCCAGTCCGCACACAAGTCCAAGCACCATTCCAACGAGTACATCCGAAAGATAATGTACCCTCAGATAAACTCTAGATAAAGCTATCATAACAGCGCAGATAAACACAATAAGCGTCGTTATTGGCGAACACCTCATAAGCGCTACGGAAACTACGCAGAACGACGCCGAAGTATGTCCCGACGGAAAAGAGTAATACTTAGGTCTATGTATAAGCTGTTCTTCGTCGGCAAGCTTCCATACCGGCCGCTCACGCCGAACTATATGCTTTAAGATAAGCTCGCAGAGCGTCTGAGTAAACGCGAGAGCAAATATAATATTAGCTCCCGTAACCCTCCACGGCGCGTAAATCAAAAACGGCATACATATGGCGAACCATATCATACCGCCGTTGCCCGCGGTTGAAGCAGCTATCATTATTCTGTTTTTTAGCGGTGAGCGGAATTTGATAATGTTATCTATAACCTTATCATCAAGCGCCTGAACTCGTCTAAACATAGCTAACCTCTGTTTAAAAATAATTCTCCTTTTAGTATAACACACTCGCGTCGATTTGAAAAGCGTTAAATACAGTCAATTAAACTTTTTCACACACAGCGATAAAACGGTTAAACTTATCGCCGCCCGCGGATACGCAGGTAATAAGCGTTAAGAGCTGCTTTTTAGGACGGATAACAATATCGTTGGTATACTCGGGCGCGACGATATGGGTTTTAATAACCCTGTAATTAATCGTACCCCAGTAGTTCTTAACGCTGACATTATTTCCTACCTTAAGATTTTTTACGTTATTAAAAAGCTCTCTGCCCGTATAGCCCGAATGGCCCGCAAGCGCGCAGTTGACGTTCTTACCGTTAATCGGCAGCGAAGTATTGCAAAGGTGCGCCGCGCCGTAGCTGAGCATAGAATCGTTGGCGCCGAGGTAAATCGGAAGCCTCATATTAATCGCCGGAGCGGAAACATAGCCGTAGAGATTGTTATAGATACCGTATTTATTTAGGTTAATCGCCGCTCTGGAATAGTCGCTCGTACTGACTGTACCCTGGTTTGAGAAAATATTTTCGTTATACTTTTTACTCGCCTTTAGAAGACGGTCGAGCTGTTCTTTAGTAGGAGCGGTAATCTTTCCGCCCGAATCGGAATTGGAAGTTTTAGCGACGGATTTATTGTGATTATTCTTTTTATCCTTTTTATTCGCGTTTTTTACGATCTCGTCGAACTCATCGGCAATTTTATTAGCGGTGTAATTATTCACGGAGGTTGAAACAGGCTCGAAAAGTAAAAATCCGATTCCCGCTATAAGCATAAGCGACGCGATAATAATAATTACCTTTTTCAAGCTTTCACCTCCGATAGAAACTAAATATATTATAGTACATAGAAAGTATAAATGCAAACGGAGTTTGAAGTGGATAGTTAATAGTTGACAGTTTCGAGAAACAATTTAAATAATTCATCACCATAGTATCCCGACCGTATAAATAAAGATATTGCCTTATTGATACATTCGGGAATAGATATTTTATAATACAGCGAACTATCTTCTTGGCAACTACTATCCACTCTCAACTATCAACTAAAAAAGGACTGCCGAAGCAGTCCTTTTATGAATCAATTAGTGATTATATTTAGAATACTTCTTCTTTCTTAAAGCGATTAAGAAAAGTACAATCGCTCCGCCGATAAGCATAGCGCCGATGCCTGTGAACATCATAGTCGGAACCATACCTGTCTTAGGAAGTTTAGCAGGAGTATTCTTGATAGTAACCTCGACAATTCCGTCGTCGGGAGACTCGAGCTCGCCGTCGGAGAACTTAGGCTCAATCTTTACCGAGTAAACCTTAGTGTTAAGGTTGTAGCCCTTGATTGTCTTAGTTTCCTTAACGTAGTAAGTACCCTTGTCGAGACCTACGAATGAAGCTAAGCCTTCCTCGTCGGATGTAGCTTTAGCGATAGCGTTTTTACCGTTCTTAGCGTCATCCTCGGAAGAATATACCGCGAACTGAGCGCCCTTGAGCGGGTCGTCAGTCTCATAGTCAACCTTATTTACGTCAATCTGGAATGTATAAACTACTACCTCGTTACCGTCCTTCTCGTGAGCCTTGCCGTCAGCGTCAATCCACTTGAGTGAATCGCTGTTCGGGTTGCCCTCGGAACCTACTACAGCGTCCTTATTAAGAGTAGCTGTGTAAGTTACGATAACATCCTTATAGCTGTAGAAATCGTTATCGGAAAGTACGGACTTATCAATATCCACATCGAATCCCTCGTCGGTTTTCTTAACCTTATACTGAGAGTCTGTAAGAGTCTTTTTACCGTCGAGTGTTACGGATTTAATCTTATCGAATGTGAAGCCCTCGCTCATAGTATCTACAATAGTATAGCCGTTGAGCTTTCTTGTAGCAGTACCTGTTACCTTAGAGGTAAGAGCGAAAGTTACCTTCTCCTGCATAGCGGCTGTGCTGTAGAGGTCGGTGTACTTAGAATTAACGATTTTCTTGTTAATTTCGGGAGTAGGCTCTACCTCTGTAGCCGGCTCGGTTACAGGCTCGGTTGTGGGAGCTTCGGTTGTCGGAGCAACTGTTGTGGGTTCAGCAGTTGTCGGAGCAACTGTTGTAGGAGGCTCGGTGGGTTCTTCTGTAGTCGGCTCTGCTGTTGTGGGTTCAGCCGTAGTCGGCTCTGCTGTTGTGGGTTCAGCTGTAGTCGGTTCAGCTGTTGTGGGTTCAGCGGTTGTCGGAGCGACTGTTGTAGGAGGCTCGGTGGGATCCTGTTTATTAGTAAATGAAGCCTTATTGTTGTCGCCCTCGGCGATTTTACCCGTAATCGGGTTCTCGGCGGCTGTGTAACCCTGTTTATCTGTCTCGGTAATCTGGTATGTCGCGCCTACGGGGAGACCGACAACAGTTACCTTATCGGATGAATTGAATGTAAATTCACCGCTTTGGCTCATCTGCTTAGCGTTTGTAGCGTCTGTCGAATAATAAAGCGGATAAGCCTTGTAGTCGGTACCGCCCTTGAGATCGACCTTCATAGTGAATGTGAAGTCGTCGGTATCGTTAGAAGCCTGATTGTTGCTGTCTATGATACTCTTCTCGATTGTTAGCGGAGCCGCCTGTACTGTATTTACGAAATCGGCTCTCATCTTAGCGGGATCGAGATCGCTTGTCGAAGATTTAAGCTCAAACTCGTCGGTAGCCTTTGAATCAGTGCCGTCGGCGCTCTTGGCAACGACATTCTCATTCGCGGTAAGGTCTACTACCTGCCAGGAAGTCTTATAAGTAAAGTTCGAGTTGTAAGATTCAGTTACTTTAAGCTTGCTTCCTGTAGCGTATTTATTATTAAGGTCTTCTCCTGTATTTTCGCCGTCTTTTAGCTTAGCGTCAAATTCCTTAGTGCCGTCCGTTACAGCGAAGTTGAATTCCTCGTTCTTTAACTCGTCGCCGACAGCGTCTGTGATAGCGCCGTTAAGACCGTCGTACTTAACCTCTTTAGTAACGGCAACCTCGTTCTGAGCGGGAGTCATAGTAAACGCCATACTACAGTTGGACTCGATTAAGCCTCTCTCCATATAGAAGATAGTCATATGGTAAACTTCGTTCTCGTCGAGAGTCTGATACTGAGTTCTGTTGAGAGGAGCGAAGCCGAAGTTAGTAGTTTCGGTCTCGGTTTTTCCGTCAACCTGAGGAATTACGGGGCCGCCGCCTGTGTAAGCCGGGTTATCGGGATAAGTCATCATATTGATATGCTCGGACACCTTACCCGAAACAGCGTCGTCGGTGCCGTCTTTCTTAGGCGTCTCGGACCAATCGTCCTTAGCCTTACAAACAGCGAACTGATCCATATCGCTGAGCTTAGTTCCGCCGGAGCCGTTAGCGTCGGCTGAAACGTAATAAACGTTAACCTTAGAACCGTTCTCGCCGTTAGCCTCGGGGAATCCGTTACACTTAGTAACGTCGTACCATTCACCGCCGTGGCCGTTGCCCCAGGCGTGAACCTTCATATTACCGCCCCAGTTGTATTTATCGTAGATGTAAATACCTCTGCTGTTATTAGTATCGCCTACATGAGCGGTTTTGCTGGCTGTAGCTTCCATCTTGCTGAAGTCGATGGTACCAGAAGCTTTCTTATGGTTACCGCCGAGATCGAGAACGAGCTGGGAGTTAGAGCCGTCACGTTTAGAAATATATACCCAAAGGTCGTCGTCGCCTGTATAAGTAAACTTAACAGGTGAGCCGTCGTCTAAAAGACCGTCCTTCGGAACCTTAAAGTCCATATCCATTTTGATACCGAAACCGTGGTCGAGGTTATCGTTACCGCCTCGGCTTCCCTTAGTAGCGGCGGAATTATTGAACGGATAGATTCCGTAATAAGTGCCGTCCTTATAGGGCTTGCCTGTTTCGCTGTAAGTATCGTCGGGATTCATAAAGTATTTGAGCGCGTCCTGTACGCCGTAGGTAGTACCCTGGCCGTAGTTTACTGACTTAGGAGTAGTGCCGTCCCACTCGAAGAATACGTTATCCTTAGCTCCCTGAGAGTCGAAAGAATAAGTAGTAACCTTGCCGTTCTTGCTGGAACGGAACGGGAACGAGGACGAAATTGTCTTAGCGTTTCTTCCTAAAGCGGCAGCGTCGAAGTAAATCATCTTGTTGCCGGCGGCGTTTTTAATATCGCCGTTCTGGAGCGTTGTATCCGCTAAGCCTTTAACGGAAGTATGATAATCTACAAGCGCGTTAGAGTTATTCTCAAGGTAGTTAAAGTTAGCTAAGCCCTGTTTAGCTGTATCATAAGGACCGCCGTGAGTTCTTCTCTCGCCTGTTTGGCCGTTAATTACGGGATACGCGTCGTGGTTATTACAGAAGTTACCGAAATAGAGAGGATGTGTCCAGTTACCAACATTACTGCTGATAAGTCTGTTGAACTGGTAGAAAGGATACCAGTTATCCTCGGAGCCGTTATAACCTGTACCTGCCTGAGTAGGCTTGAGCCAACCATTCTGAAGTTCCTGATCGGAAAGATAATCAAAATAAGTAGCGTCAACCCAGAACGCGTCTTTTGCCTGCGACTGGGCCTTTGTACCTACGGGTACGGCGAAATCGGTGCTTGTTGCCGCGGAAGCGTCAACTCCGGCTGTGACGGAGAAAGCTACCGTTAACGTAGAAGCAACGATTAAAACAGCTAAAAGCATCGGCAAAAATCTTGCTTTTAAGATGTTTTCTGACTTTGAAAAATATTTCAAAACTTTTCCCTCCTATGCGAAATTTTGCGAATAAAAAAAGCAAAATCCCACAATATTCTTTATAATAATTATAGCAGAGTGAAAAATCTTCTATTTTCTTTTAGAGAATTATCTAAAAGAAAATAAATTCAAATATCTCAATTTTTTTGTATAATATACCTAAAATCAGCACTTTATTTTGTACATCTACGATAGTTGCAATTTTTTCAGCGGGTTCGGAAATTTTTTCATCAAGTTCGGAAAATTTTTCCGCAGGTTCGGAAAAATCTTCTACATATAATAATATATATAATAATAATTATA
>JAHKZS010000230.1 GCA_020626545.1 bacterium | reverse complement strand
TTTTTAAAAAAATAGGTATGAAAACCGCGATTTGTTACGTCTATATTTATAGAGGGATATTATTTAAAATTTTATTAGTAAAATCATACAGTTTCATCACCGCTTCTTTGTGCATATCTCCGAAAATAAAAAATTTTGGAAAAATTTGAAACTTTTTCCCGAAAATTCGACGCTACTATAGTAAGAAGTGAATACAAAGGCAAAAAGCGTCAGAGCGATTTATTTGGTTTTGAGCATAGTTTTCTCTAAAAAGCCAAAAATAAAAAAGCCTCTACTATAGAAAAAGCTTGGAAGGATTCGGTGATATTAATGCACAAGAAAGTTTCTGTATATATAATGCTCGGCTCAATACTTCTCGGTACTGTCGCCGCGGCGTTACTTATAAACCTGATTTTAAAGACATAATTTTTGGAAAGGGGTGTAGTTATGAAAAGGTTAACAGGCTTAGTTTTAATAACGGTATTGGTATGCTCGTTGTTTATGACATCATGTTATAAAAAGACATACGAAAAGCCGAACAATAAAAAGATTAGTTACACATATGATAAGGAGGATAATATCCTTACTATATACGGTAAAGGCAAAATGCCCGATTACAGTCACTACGCTCCGCCTTGGGCAAAAGTCAAAAACCCTGTTCATATCTATATCGGTTCAGGTCTTACAAGCGTTTCGGATAACGCCTTTAACGCTGACGTGAAGTGGCTCGATTACGGAGAAAATCACTATAACAGAATAAAAACAGTTGACATAGACAGCGGGGTTGAGGCCATAGGAAACTATGCGTTTAAAGGCTCGTCCTTAAAACGAGTAAAAATGTTGTCAGGGATAAAAAAACTCGGCAAAGGCGCGTTCAAGAATTGCGCAAAGCTTAAGGAGCTTTTTGTGCCTTTTTCGGTTAATACGGTAAGCGAAGAGTGTTTTTGCAACTGCGCTGACCTTACGTTGCTTCATATTGAAAAAGATATTAAAAAAATCGGCAAGCGAGCGTTTGCGGGCTGTAAAAAGCTTTCGGATTTTTCTATTCCGAATACATTAAATGAAATAGACCAAGAAGCGTTTCGCGGCTGCGACAGCATTGAGGAGTTCGGATTCAGCGACTATGTACGCAAAATCGGGAGCAAGGCGTTTTATGACTGTAAAGGCTTAAAGTCCGTATATATTCCAAAAACCTTAACCTCTATAGGCGATAAAGCCTTCGGATATGTTTTAGTTAGCGGCAAAGTTCAAAAAAAGAGCGGCTTTATTGTAAAAGGGATAAAAGGAACTATCGCTGAAAAATATGCGAAAAATAACGCCTTTATATTTGACGCGGTAAAAACGCCGAAGATTGAATACAATACCGATAGTATTTCTGCCGTATATAAGCAAATTCCTTATTTTGGTTTTGTGGATACTCTAAACGCTTTTACAAAATATCTTGAGAATAATTTTACCGATACAGACGGAGAAAAGGATTTTAATCCTTTTAATTACAATTATGTAGCGGATAATGACTATGATTATGAAAACGACGGCGTGATCGACGGGTATACGGCGAAAGAAGACGAGACGCTTACAAATCAGGCTGACTATTTTACCGCCACAACTAATATGTTTAAAAAGCTTAGAGCAAAACAGCGTGCTGTAGGCGATTATATCATTTCTGATTTTAAAGACGGTGTTTGTATTAATAAGGTGAAGTTTGATAAGAAAAAGTATCCGTTAGAGAATAAAAGAGATGACGAGGATTACCGTACGGAAGTTATTATAAATATTCCCGAAACGCTTGATGGTAAAAAGGTAATTAAGCTGGGTGAATTTGTTAAAAAGGAAGCTGATATTTACGGAGTGAACGAAAGGGATTGTGAATACACATCCCAAGGATTTTTAACAGAGTTTCCCGACGACTACCGTATTACGCTTAAAATTCCGAAAACCGTAAAATACATAAGCGGTAACGCGTTAGAAAGCATAGATGAATACCGTGATGACTTTTTCTACAGTAAGGGCTATATTACGGATATTGAAGCCGATGTAAATAACCCATACTATAAATCGGTTGACGGAGTTTTGTATTCAAAGGATATGAGCTGGCTTTTGTTCTTTAGACCCGACGATAACGGAGAAAACGGCAAAAGACAGGTGTTTACCGTTCCGAAATCTGTAAAATATATAGCTGATACTAATATTTGCGAAACCAGTACAGACCCGTATTATACAATTATTATCGGCTCTAATGTTAAGAAAATATATGCTCATATCGGATACGGGGAATGCGGAACACAGAATTGCAAATTTAAGGTTGCTAAAGGTTCCGCCGCGGAAAAATGGCTTGGAGAAGAGAAGTAATAACCAACCGATAATTAACTCCCTTTTTATAAAGGATTGATATATAGAAAGACGGCTGCGGGAGCGGTCGTTTTTCGTTTTGTTTAATCGGTTAGTTAAAACTAACCATAGAAATTGACGAAAAAGGTTGATTATTTATGCAAAAAGTTCAAAAATCCGCCTAAATCTACTTTACTTTTCGCTCTAAAAGTGATAAAATTTATCTGATATAATGTCTATATAATACATTATTGCGCAATTTTTTAAGGAGGACATTCAAATGGCAAGAAAAATGAAAACCATGGATGGTAATACCGCTGTCGCTCATGCTTCTTACGCGTTTACCGACGTTGCGGCTATCTATCCTATCACACCTTCGTCCGTTATGGCTGACGTTACCGATAACGAAGCAGCTAACGGCAGAACGAACCTTTTCGGACGTACTGTTCAGGTTACTGAGATGCAGTCCGAGGGCGGCGCCGCGGGCGCGGTTCACGGTTCTTTAGCGGCAGGCGCTCTCACTACTACTTATACAGCTTCACAGGGTCTGCTTCTTATGATTCCTAATATGTATAAAATCGCGGGTGAGTTACTCCCCGGAGTAATCCACGTATCCGCTCGCGCGCTTACTTCACACGCGCTTTCTATTTTCGGTGACCATTCCGATATTTACGCTTGTCGTCAGACAGGTTTCGCTATGCTCTGTTCCAACAACCCCCAGGAGTGTATGGATTTAACAGCAGTAGCGCATCTTGCATCAATCAAGGGCAGAGTTCCTTTCCTTCATTTCTTCGACGGTTTCAGAACTTCTCACGAAATTCAGAAAATCGAGATATGGGATTATAAGGATCTCGACGAGTTACTCGACCACGACGCTGTAGAGGCGTTCAGAAGAAGAAGCCTTAACCCTGAGCATCCTGTAACAAGAGGTACAGCTCAGAACGACGATATCTTCTTCCAGGCTAGAGAAGCTTGTAACAAGTACTACGACGCTGTTCCCGAGGTTGTTGTAGAGTATATGAACAAGGTTAACGCTAAAATCGGTACAGACTATAAGCCCTTTAACTACTACGGCGCTGAGGACGCTGAGCACGTTATCGTTGCTATGGGTTCTGTATGTGATACAATCGAAGAGGTTGTAGATTACTTAAACGCCGCAGGCGAAAAAGTTGGTCTCTTAAAGGTAAGACTTTATCGTCCGTTCGTTGCCGACTATATGCTCTCAGAGCTTCCTAAGACTGTTAAGACTATCTCTGTTCTCGACAGAACTAAGGAGCCCGGCTCAATCGGCGAACCTCTCTACCTCGACGTACTCGCTGCTATTAACGGTTCTGATTTCTCAGACGTTAAGGTATACACAGGCCGTTACGGCTTAGGTTCTAAGGATACAACTCCCGCGGATATGATCGCCGTTTACAGAAACGCTGAGTCCGCCGCGCCTAAGAGAAGATTTACTGTTGGTATCGTTGATGACGTTACTAACCTTTCTCTCCCGAGAGTTGAGAATCCCGATACTACACCTAAGGGTACAACTTCCTGTAAGTTCTGGGGTCTCGGTGCTGACGGTACTGTAGGCGCTAACAAGAACTCAATTAAAATCATCGGCGATAACACCGATATGTACGCTCAGGGTTACTTCGCTTACGACTCCAAGAAGTCGGGCGGTCTTACAGTTTCCCACTTACGTTTCGGCGATACTCCGATTAAGTCCACATATTATGTAAGCAAGGCTGACTTTGTTGCCTGCCACAATCCTT
>JAHKZS010000229.1 GCA_020626545.1 bacterium | reverse complement strand
GTCCATATTGATAATTTGGTCTAAGCTTAAGGATTTTTCCGACTCTCCGATTTTCTCGCCTTTTTGGGTGGTCAGCGGAGTTAAGAAAGGTATACAAACGTCGTGCTTTATACTTTCCTTTAAAAGCTCGCAAAATCGCTTAGACGCGGTCGGAAGCGTCTCGGAATACACAATATCCACAACGTCAGCCGACATACCTAAGAAGTAGTTTAAAGCCTTGTTGCTGCTTTCGTATTCGGATTTAAGAGTTTTACTGAAAACTCTCGAAAGAATTGTTTCGTAATAAACGCCCCATCTCCACACGGGATTGGCGAGAAGTTCTTGGGTATCCCCGTTAACGTAGGACAGCCCATAGCTGTTACGGTCATCGTTTAAGAAACGCGCTGTGTCCTGCGACGAGATATAGTGAACGCCTCGGTTTTTAAGAGCCAAAGCGGCTTCTTTGGCGCCCTTAATAGACGACCATTCAATAAACACCTTAGCGTTAGGGTTAGTCATCTGAGCGCCTATCGAAAAGGCGTTAATAGCGGCGATTTGTCCGTAAATCGGATAGTCGCAAACGTAACCCAGCTTACCGCTCGCGCTGAGCGTACCCGCAAGCGCGCCGAGTATAAATTTAGCCTCGTACATACGAGTGTAGTAGGTGCGTATATAGCGGTGAGATGTGTTTAGCGAGCAGTTCATTATAATAACATTAGGATGGTCTACAGCGGCTCTCAAACTAGCCTGAAGCAGCCGGGGAGTAGTGGTAAAGATAATATCGCTTTTATCGTCTACGGCTTGTTTAATTACCTTTAGCGGATCGTCCGCCATAGCGTTAGTGTAGCCTTTAGTTTCAATCTTTCCATCGAAAATCTGCTGTACATATCTTCTGCCTTTTTCGTGCTCATGAACCCAGCCTGAGCTTTCCGGAGTGCCGTCGTAGATAAACGCCGCCTTTAAAACGGACGGAGCTATTACAGGTAGAACCTTAGATAAAACGCTCGGTTTCTTTTCTTCGGGAGGATCGGTTTTAATCTCGATCGGCGCCTGATCTTGTTGGAGAGATATATCCTCCCATATTTTTGAAAGATTCTTCTTTATATCGTCTGAATCGGTTCGCCTTAGCTCATCGTAGCCGTAAACCTTGATGTAACTAAGTATAGCGTCACCTATAGTGGACTGTAGTTTTTCTCCGCCCTTAGCGATATACGCTTTTTTGAACCGATAATAAACGGCGGAAAACTCGCTGACCTCGTCCTCGCTCCACTCCTCGTCGGCTTCTTTACCGAGGAGTTTTTGAAGTTCGGCAAAGCGGCCTTTTTTAGTAAACTCTATATAATTAATCTTGCTGAGCTTATAGAAATCCAAAAACTCATAATAAAGCGTAGTTTCGTAGTCGTCGGTTTTTTCAGGCAAAATACGAATTACGTGTCCGACAATCGTTTCCGCTTTAAAGAATTTCAGCACGCTTACACGCTTATTGCCTTCCTGAACATAAAAGCGGTTCATATATTCGTAAGCGGTAATCGGATCGCGGATACCTTCGTTAAGGTGAGCGTCGCAAAGCCGTTTCCATTTATCAGCGAACTCGGTTTTTTCCTCGAGTATAGGCATAAAATTCGCCGCGAATGCGTTCGAGCGTCCTTTTGTTTTAGTACCGACAATTTTTTCGGCGGGAATCTGTACAAGCCCGAGGTCTATTCCCGAGGAAGTGTTTTCGGACGAAATAAACTCGTCTAAAACAGGCAAAAACGGAGATTTACCCTTGCTGACGCAAGCGCGGTATTCTTTTTGAGCAAGCTTCAGAGCTTCTTTATAATATGTTTCAGGCATATCATTCACTCCTAAATGTGTATATAAATAGTATAATACAAAACAAGCGCATTGTCTATAATTATCTTATAAAAGTATTGCGCTAAACGAACGTATGTGTTATAATATATTCAGGAGCTGTCCTGCAAAACGGAAGCGGTTAGCCTCTTTCTCTAATGTCTTAGTTTTAAGATTTAGGTGAAAGGGGGTGTATACCATGGCTTATCTCGAAGTAGTTCTGATAATTATTTTATTGGTAACTTTTGGAGAAGTCATAAAATACATAAAAAAATAACCGCATCACCCTGAGAAGTAAGCGGTTATTTTTTAACTAAAACTTTCCGGGCTAACCGTTTCTAAGGTCAGCTCCGTTTCTATTTATATTATAGCATATCTAAACTAAAAGTCAATATTAATTAACCTTAACGCCCTTATCGAAAGCTTTGTCGT
>JAHKZS010000228.1 GCA_020626545.1 bacterium | reverse complement strand
TTGTTATTCTCTTTGAAATATGGTATAATATAATTATAAGGTGGTGATTTTGTGGCGCTTGAAAATAAGTTGGGAATTGAAAATTCCGCCGAGTTAGCTCGTGAGGAAGAACGCATAAGTAAGAAGAAAGCCGCTCTTTTATTTGAGGGTAATATGCTTAACTCAATGGAGGCGGGCTCGTTTAATTCTTTAAAAGAAATTCACCGTTTCCTCTTTGAAGATATTTATGACTTCGCGGGCGAGCTAAGGACAGTAAATATCGCTAAAAGCAACTTCCGTTTTGCTCCCGTTATGTATCTTGAGGAGGCAATTAAAAGTATCGAGAAAATGCCGCAGAACACCTTTGACGAGATTATCGAAAAATACGTTGAGATAAATATTGCTCATCCGTTCAGGGAAGGTAACGGCAGAGCCTCGCGGATATGGCTGGATCTGATTCTGAAGACTGAGCTCGGGAAAGTAGTTGACTGGAGTATGGTCGATAAGGACGATTATCTCCTCGCTATGGAGCGCAGTCCTATAAAGGATGTTGAGATAAAGGCGCTGCTTAAAAACGCTCTCACCGATAAAATAAACGACCGTGAGCTTTATATGAAAGGAATCGACCACAGCTATTATTACGAAGGCTATAATATATTTAAAACCGAAGAAGTATAAAAATAGTGGCTGACCTTTTAGGTCAGCCACAGCTAAATTCGCTTACGCGAGCTAAATTTGGCGTTGCCAAGCTAAATTCCTATCGGAGCTAAATTTGTTACACAAGCTTTTTGCGAATTTAATTTCGCTTTTCCGTTAAGGAAAAATTTAGCTATTACCTTTGGTGATTATTTAGCAGCCGCATTTCGGCTATTTAGCTTATTATTATTTAAAACAAACAAGGGTTGGATCTTTCTCTTTTTGAGTTTTGAGCCAACCCCTGTAGTTTATTTATCCTTTATTAAATCTTTTATAATTTCACTCGCTATTATCAGTCCCGCGACGGACGGCACAAACGCTGTGCTTCCTGGGATTGGTTTTTGGTTCGGGAGTTTTTTATTGTCCGAATTCACGCTTATCGGCTTTTCTTTTGAGTAAACGACTTTAAGACTTTTAATACCGCGTTTTCTAAGCTCCGAGCGCATTACCCGCGCTAAAGGACATACGGAAGTTTCATAAATATCCGCGACCTCGAAAAGCGTCGGGTCAAGCTTGTTGCCCGCGCCCATTGAACTGATAATCGGAGTGCCCGCCTTATCGGCGTTTATAATGAGCTCAATCTTTCCGCTTACCGTGTCGATAGCGTCAACTATGTAGTCATATTCCGTGAAGTCGAACTCGCCCGAGGTTTCGGGAGTGTAGAACACGGGATATTTCTTTATCTTTAAATCGGGATTAATGTCGAGAAATCTTTCCTCGGCGGCATCAACCTTAAGCCTGCCTATTGTGCTGTGAAGGGCGATAATCTGTCGGTTAAGGTTAGATAAAGCAACTGTATCATTATCGATAATATCAATCGCGCCTACGCCGCTTCGCGCAAGCGCCTCCGCGGTGAATCCGCCCACGCCGCCGATCCCGAAAACCGCCACGCGTGAGTTTCTAAGCTTATTAATCGCGTCTTTGCCGAGCAAAAGCTCAGTCCGCTCAAATTGATTTTCCATAATATCACATCCGTAAATATTATACATTTTTTACTTAACAATTACAAGTTGACAAAACGAGTGGAGAAGTGATATTCTAAAAACAGTATGGATACAGTGGAAAACTACTTTCCCGAACCTAATAATTCAATACCTTTATTCGCAAGGTCAATGTTAAGCTCAGTAAGAGACTTTTTATCTTTTATCGCGTATATCGTGTATAAATCTCTGTTTTCTCTCATGTAAAGTCCTTGCTGTCCGCAGACTTTTAAAAAGTGCTGGGTTTCTTCAAGATTAAGATGTAAGCCGAAGCAAAGCTGTATAAGAACATCACGGCTTGGATTTTTTTCGCCCGATAATATTTGCTGGCCGTAGGTGCGGGAAATACCGGCTTCCGCGAAAACTTTGGTGTTTTTAAGTTTTTTTGATTTTATGTAATACTTCATAAGCTCGGGAGCGCCTTTAAAATTGATACTGTCCCGGTTGTTCTTGATGAACTCTTCCACGGTATCGGTTTCGAGCATTTCATTCCATAAATCTTCTGTACTTTTCATTTTGATTCCATCCTTTGTTAGTATAATAATTTATAAATAAAAATATTTCAAGAGGTTTTATGACTGTTGACGAAAAATTTAAACTATGGCAATTTACCGAACTCGGCGCGATAAGCGAAAAAGCGGTTTTAGTTAAGAATAATTACAGCGGAACTCTTATGGTTAAGTATACCGCGGATAAAAAATGCTTCGACGTGTTTCAGATTATGGAAAAATCGAGCGCGCCTAACCTTATGGCGGTTTATGATACCGTAATTGAAAACGATAAGTGCGTAAGCCTTTGCGAGTATATCGAGGGCGTTACCCTTGAGCAGGCTGTGAAAAAACGCGGGATTTACGATGAGTACGGTACGGTGAATATAATAGCCCAGCTTTGCGACGGGCTCGCGGTTCTGCATAAAAACAGAATTGTGCACAGGGATATTAATCCCTCGAACGTTATGCTCGACAAAAACGGCATAGTAAAAATAATCGACTTTGATATTCTCAGAATTGTAAAAACAGGTCAGGGCAGAGATACTCAGGTTATGGGTACTCCGGGCTACGCGTCGCCCGAACAGTTCGGATTCTATCAGACTGACGCGAGGGCTGATATTTATTCCTGCGGCGTGC
>JAHKZS010000028.1 GCA_020626545.1 bacterium | reverse complement strand
GGATGCTAAGGCTTTTTCTTTATAAAAGTATCTTCCCGACATACCCTTTCCACTTTTCCCTGTGCCCTTTGCCCTAAAAAAAAGGTCGGTTAAACCGACCTTTTTTAACTATCTATTGCTTTCATCTGTCTTGAGTATTCCTCGCCGAGCTTATCGGCAATCGCCATATTGCGTATAATGTCCTTAACCGTGCGGTCAAGCCCCTCGCCCTCGCTGTAGTCGGCGGGGTAGATAAAGTCCACGCGGTCTTTTTTTAGAAGCTCCTTTACCTTATCGTCGAGTGACTGATAAACGGCTATCGCTTTACCGCCGTAGCTTTTCATCATCTTCATACACGGTACGTCCGAAAGTCCGTCGCCTATGTAAATCATATTCTGAAACGGAATACGCTTGCTGTCGTCGGGCATACTGCGGTTCAGGTCAACGTCATTTGAAACGTCTAAAACACCCTTGTTTATGCGGTAAACGAACTGGGTTTTGTTGGTGTAATTAACCGCGGTTTTAGGCCATACGGCTATTCCCTCGTCGTTGTAGAGGTACTCGCACGCGAAAATATTTTTAAACTCGCCGCTTATTACCGTGCCGTCGATAATCTCCTTCATACCCGAAGAAATTACGTAATGCTCGATTATAACGCCGTTTTCCTCGCCGAACTTATTGATTCTCGAAAACCACTCCTCGACGCCCTTAAAGAACTCGATACCTTTTCCGTTTTCTTCGAGTCGGTCGCGTTTAAGCGGAATATTTCTCTCTTTCGATAGCTTTATCGCCGCGTACATATACGCTAAAACCGAATCCATATGTTCGCTCTGCTGAATCTCGTTGGTATAGCTCCAAAAGTCGCCGACTTCCATTTTAAGACTGGGAATAAAGCGGTAATTCTGCATATCCTTGGTACAGAGGGTTTTATCGAAGTCGTACATTATAGCGATAATCGGTTTAGTGTTCACTGATTATTTGTACTCCTTAATCTCAATCGACTTGATTGTAACGTCTTTTTCGGGTTTATCGGAGGCGTCGGTCTTAACTTTAGCGATTTTATCCACAACGTCCATTCCGTCGTAAACCTGAGCGAATACTGTGTGGCCCGCGTCTACAGCGTTATAAGCTCCGTCTAAGGAAGCGTTTCCGCCATTCTTTTCGTAGAGCTTTTTTACTTCCTTGGGAACTACGTCCGCGTCGTAGGCTGAGGTTCCTATCTGAGCTACTACGGAAGAAAGCTGAGTTGAGTTGTCCTTGTTGTTGGTGAAATAAGGTTTAATATTCTTTTTCCAATTGTTGACTAAGGTGTCGAACCCGCCGTTCGCCTTGAACGCGTCCTTATCATTCTGATTAATGAAGAACTGGCTTCCGTTGGTATCCTTACCGCTGTTCGCCATAGCTACCGAACCTCTGAGGTTTAAAAGCTTATCGCAGAACTCGTCCTCTAAAGTATCGCCGTTCGCGGTTTTTCCGCCTGTACCGTCAAAGTTCTCGTAGTCGCCGCCCTGAATCATAAAGTCTTTGATTACGCGGTGGAAGATGGATTTGTTGTACTTACCGCTTTTCGCGATGTCGATAAAGTTCTTAACGGTGTTCGGAGCGTATTTATCGAAAAGTTTTAATGAAATATCGCCGTAATTTGTGTGCATAATAGCGACTGTATCGCCTTTTTTAGGCTTTTCGAGCTGGAAGCCGTAATCCTCGTCCTCGGCATATGTGATGTCGGGGTCTACGCCGTAGGAGGTAACGTCTACTCCGCTTTTCTTTAAGTCCTCTACAGCGGGACTGCTCTTAGCGGCAGCTGCCGTAGCCGCCTCGGTAGCTTCGGTTGTATTCTTATTATCCTCTCCGCAAGCCGTAAGAGCCGCCGCCGAAGCGGAAATTAATACAGCCGAGAGAAGTATTGATATAATTCTTTTGGATTTCATATATTTCGTCCTTTCCTGAAAATTCTCTTTTATTGTAGTATAAATGTCCGCAAATTGCAAGTGTAATAAAAGGACAAATTTCCTCATATGTTTACTTAGGAGTTTTTCTTTATAGGGAACCGCTCGCGGCGTTGGGTTATAATATAGTTTGCTGTTTAACTGAAAATCGCTGTTACAAAAACACCTATAAAGAAAAATAATTAATATTGCCCGCTCAGTTGCGCCCTGCACGCGCGCGAGCTATGGCTAAAAAATCTCGCGCACAGGGCGCGCGCTTTTTATGGAGGAATACTAATGTCAACATTTTTGCCCGAGGGAAACTTGATTGATACCGAGGAGAATAAGCTTTATATAAATAACCCCGAAAAGCTTAGAGAAGCTATGGTAAGGGGGAAGATACTCGAGGCTAAGGTACTTGTGTGCGACCGGGAACATAACCTGCATCTGAATTTAGGAGGAATTAAAGCCGTTATTCCTAGAGAAGAAGGCGCTATCGGTATTAAGGACGGAACGGTGAGGGACATCGCCGTAATTTCACGGGTTAACCGGCCTGTCTGTTTCGTGGTAACCGATATAACCGTCGGCGCCGACGGCGAACCGCTTGCCGTATTGTCGAGAGAAAAAGCCCAGCGTATGTGCTTTGATAATTATATCGACACCTTAATCGCGGGCGATATAATCGACGCTAAGGTGAGTCGTCTTGAAACGTTCGGAGTGTTCGCGGATATAGGCTGCGGAGTAGCGGCGCTTATGCCGATTGATACAATCTCCGTGTCGAGAATCGAACACCCGAGAGAGCGCTTTTCTGTAGGTATGGATATAAAAGCCGTTATAAAATCTATCGAAAACGGTCGTATAAGCCTGAGCCACAAGGAGCTTCTCGGAACCTGGGAGCAGAACGCCGAGATGTTTACCCAGGGCGAAACCGTCACCGGTATCATAAGAAGCGTAGAGAGCTACGGAGCATTTGTGGAACTCAGCCCCAACTTAGCGGGGCTCGCCGAGCCGTATCCCGACGCCGAGGAAGGTATGCAGGCGAGCGTTTATATAAAAAGCATTATCCCAAAAAAGATGAAGGTTAAGCTGATTATAATTGATACGTTTCAGAATAACTACTCCACCAAGGCGGATAAGTACTTTATAAACTCGAGCCATATTGATAAGTTTACATACTCCCCCGAGGGAAGCTCACGGTTAGTGGAAACGGTGTTCCAGTAGGATTTAGGATGTAGGATATAGGATATAGGGTTTTATATTATACCGCTGAAAATTTACGCAAAAAGAAAAAGGATGTCTCGTCGAGACATCCTTTACGTCTTTAATTATTAGCAGAAGAATACGTCCATTTCTTTTTCTTCGCCGTCAGCTACGAAGTAAGCTTTGCTCTCCTCGGGCTTGAGGTAAACTGTAAGCTCCTTAGCAGCCTTACCGTTAGTCTTTTTAACGTTCTTAACTACTTCGTCAATAGAAACCTGAACTCCGCCGAACTCTACGAATACGTCAACCTTAGAAGCGGCAGCTTTCTTAGTAGTTGTCTTCTTAGCGGGAGCAGCCTTCTTAGCGGCTGTTTTCTTAGCGGGAGCCTTCTTAGCGGCTGTAGTCTTTTTCTCAGCAGCCTTAGTAGCTGTTTTCTTCTCGGCAGCCTTAGTAGCTGTCTTTTTCTCAGCAGCCTTTGTAGCTGTCTTAGCGGCTGTCTTTGCAGCTGTCTTTTTCTCAGCAGCTTTTGTTTCAGTCTTCTTAGTTGTTGCCATTATAATGACCTCCTCATAAAAGATAAATTTATAAATTTATAAATTGTAAGCAATTTTATGTTTACAATCTGTATTATACACGAGATTTTTTAAAAGTCAACGAAATTTCAAAACTTTGGTACTTTGTACAAATTGCACAATTATAAACCCTGTTTTTATACAAAAACGACAATAGAAATTCGGCAAAATTCCCATAAAATCTGGGAATAACGAAAATGTAACAAGATTGATATTGTAATTCATATCGATAGTTGGTATAATATAAATTGATTCGATATGTCCTAATAAACGGACAATGAAAGGCTATTATATGTGGAGTAATTTTTTAGTTGTATCGGGACAGGTTATAATTCTGTTTATACTTATCGCGGTAGGATTTTTCAGCGGAAAATTTAAGCTGATTAATAAAACGGGCGCTAAGTATCTTACCGATGTTGTACTGTACCTCGCTACTCCGTGTATAATGGTTCAGTCTTTCCAGAAAGTCGGCTACAGCGATTCGCTTATCTTAAACCTCGGCGTATGTACCGCCTGCGCGGTCGCGATTCAAGTAGGCTCGGTGTTTGTGTGCCGGGCGGTATTTCGGAATAAGAATCTAAGCCGGCGGATTGTTATGAGGTTTTCCGCGGTTTTCTCGAACTGCGGGTTTATGTCGCTTCCGCTCCAAAAGGCGCTTCTCGGAGATAAGGGCGTTTTCTACGGAACAGTGTTTGTGGCGGTATTTAATATACTCGTTTGGAGCTACGGACTGGTTGATATGAGCGGTGATAAAAAATCCTTTACCGCTAAAAAGCTTATCTTAAACCCGGGTATAATCGGCGCGTTTTCGGCGGCTCTGCTGTTTTTCCTGAGAATCCAACTCCCCGAAATCCTATTAAGCCCGATTGAATACATAGCCGCTCTGAACACTCCGCTTCCAATGCTCGTTATCGGTTTTTACCTTACGCGCTTTAAGCCGAAAAAATATCTCGGCGACCCCGGAGTTTACGCTGTGTGCGCTATGAGGCTTATTCTTATACCGTGCGTATCGCTTCTTATTATGAAGCTTTTAGGAGTAGGCGGCGATATTATAACGGCGTGTGTTGTAGCTTCCTCAGCGCCTGTCGCGGCGACTACTACGATGTTCGCGACTAAATTTAAACGAGACGTCGAGCTTTCGGTAGGGCTTGTGTCGATGACGACTGTGCTGTCGATAATCACAATGCCGATTATTATAGCGGTAGCTCAGACTATATAGATATAGGATAATACGATTATGGCAAAAAATCCCCGGCAAAAACAAAAACTCTTATATATCCGCAAGATACTACTCGAGAAAACCGACGAGCGCCACGGGCTCTCGATTAACGAGATTATAAAAGAGCTAGAGGCGTACGGTATTAACGCCGAGCGTAAAAGTATCTACGACGACTTGCGTATTTTAGAGACCTACGGACTGGATATTTGCAGCGAAAAATCCAAGACGGTTAAGTATTATATCGCCTCGCGCGATTTCCAGATTTCGGAGCTTAAACTGCTCGTAGACGCTATCCAGAGTTCGAAGTTTATAACCGAGAAAAAGAGTATGGAGCTTATTAAAAAGGTCGAGTCGCTCGCGAGCGAAAACGAGGCTAAGCAGCTTCAAAACCAGGTCGTAATCTCTAACCGGGTTAAAACTTCCAACGAAACTATTTATTATAATGTGGACAGGCTCCACGACGCTATAAGCAATAACCGCGCGGTTGAGTTTTTCTATAACCAATGGAAACTTAACCTCGGCAGTACCGATAAGCTGAAGCTTGAGCGCCGCCGCAACGGCGAGCGCTATAAAGTCAGCCCGTACGCGCTATGCTGGGATGACGAAAATTATTACCTGATAGCGTACGACGAGCGTAACGAACAAATCCGCCATTACCGTGTCGATAAAATGGAGAAAATCGAAATTACCGACAGGAAGCGTTCGGGAGACGAGCTGTTTAAGAATATAAACCTCGCGCGTTATTCCCGCTCAACTTTCGGAATGTTCGCGGGCGAGGAAGTTATGGTTACTTTATCTGTTGACAATTCCTTAGTCGGAGTTATCGCCGACAGATTCGGTAAAAATGTGTTTATTACTAAGGACGAGAATTGCGAAAATCATTTTCTCGTGCGTGTTAATGTAAATATCAGCGAGCAGTTTTTCGGATGGCTGTTCGCGCTCGGCGACAAGGTTAAGATTGTGTCGCCCGAGGATGTGGCTAAGAAATTTAAACGACATTCGAGGAAGGTTAGTAATTTGTATAAGGAGGCGAGAGTATGATATGTCCGCGCTGCGGTAAGGAAATTCCGGATACAGAAACGCTGTGTCCGTTTTGTATGCAGGAAATAAATAAAGATATGGAGTTTAACGACTTCCGCGAGGACGGTTTCGTACAAATTCGCGCTAAAGGTGATTCGGAGTTCGCCGAAAGCGAAAACTATAAACCCAAGTATTTCGATATTTCCGAGTATAATATATTCGTTATAGCGGTTATATTTGTGCTCGCGGTATCGGTATTTACCGTTTTTTCGCTAAGGTTCGTGCAGAAACGCGGAAGCGCTTATGTGCCGAAGTATGTTTCTACCGCTCCGGCTACGTGGGATGAGGCTACCGAACCCGCTACCGTATTTGTTAAGAATACCGTTAAGAAACAGACGATTAAAAACCTTTACGGAAGCTGGAAAAGCGAGGACGCCGAGGAGAACGAAAGCACCGCTATTCCGTACTTTAGCTTTAGAAAAGACGGCTATATGCAGGAAAACTACGGTACCGTTATCGTTAAGGGTACTTTTAAGGATATATCCGATAAAGATGAACCCGGTGTATATATCTCGATAGACTCCTCTCTCAAGGGAGCCTACGACTTCGACGTT
>JAHKZS010000227.1 GCA_020626545.1 bacterium | reverse complement strand
ATTGGTTTAAGAATATGTGGAAGCCGAAACTTGATAAAATGGTAAGCACTCTTAATTCTGAGGGTGTTGATAGTACACCTTATGAAGATAAACAATGGTAACTTTTTGAGCGTGGCGATTGTCACGCTCTTTATTAGTCCCCCTAACAAGCCCGTTATGCTATTATAATTAACATATAATGAGCCATTTTTGATGAAAAAGGTAAAAATTAAGGCAAAGAACATTTCTGTTCTTTGCCTTAAAAATTCAATTATAATACGGGTTTAGGATTAACCGAAATATCTCTTTAAGAGACCTGCAAAGCCTGCGCCGTGTCGTGCTTCGTCCTTAGCCATCTCGTGAACTGTGTCGTGGATAGCGTCGAGGCCTGCCGCCTTAGCTCTCTTAGCGAGGTCGAACTTGCCTTCGCAAGCGCCGGCCTCAGCGTCAGCGCGCATTTTGAGGTTCTTTTCGGTAGAATCTGTGATAACTTCGCCTAAAAGCTCAGCGAATTTAGCCGCGTGAACAGCTTCCTCTAAGCCGTATTTTTCGAAAGCCGCGGCGATTTCGGGGTAGCCCTCTCTGTCGGCAACTCTCGCCATAGCGAGATACATACCTACCTCGCTGCACTCGCCTGTAAAGTTATCGCGTAAATCCTTAATAATATCCTCGCTTACGCCCTCTGCCTTGCCTTCGCCTACGATATGTACTGTAGCGTACTCAGCCTCGCCTTTTACCTCATTGAACTTAGAAGCGGGAGCCTTACAGATAGGACATACCTCGGGGGGAGTATCTCCCTCGTGAACGTAACCGCATACTGAACAAACAAATTTCTTCATTTGAAATTCCTCCTTAAATTATATTTAAAAGTATCGCTGATACTTTTGTTAATTTTAACATATCGGCGCCGAAAAGTAAAGAATATTTTTGGTGAATAATCGCTGATTTTGAGGAATTTGTAATAATAAATTCCGCCGTAAATATAATGTAGTAAAATACATTCGGGAGGGGTATTATGCCTTCTATTTATTTAAGTCCGTCGCTCCAGGAGTGGAATCCTTATGTAGACGGCGGTAACGAGGAATATTATATGAACCTTATAGCCGACGCTATGGAGCCGTATCTCAGGGCGAGCGGTATCGACTTTAAACGCAACAGCCCCGAAATGACTTTAAGACAGGCTATTTCGGACAGTAACTCGGGCAATTACGACTTGCACCTAGCGATTCACTCTAACGCTTCGGGTGAGAATAACGCGGGTAAAAACAGGGGAGTGGAGGTCTATTACTATCCGACCAGCACTAAAGGTCAGGATTTCGCCGAAACTTTAGCGACTAATTTTTCCGAGCTCTATCCAGAGCCGTCTAAGGTTAAAACCATTCCGACGACTTCGCTCGGAGAACTCAGGCTTACGAGAGCGCCCGCTTCGTTAATCGAGGTAGCTTACCACGATAATATCGACGACGCGAGGTGGATTAGGGATAATATCAACGCTATCGCTAAAAACCTCGCTAAATCGGTTGCCGAAACGTTAAATGTGCCTTTCGTTGAGCCTTGAAAAAAGCTGTGTTTATGTTATAATAAAATAGCTGAAACAAACTGCGTAAAAGCTACGGCGGTTCAAACTTGTTTGAGCCGCCGTACATTTGTTATTTACATTCTTTATCGTTCTTGTTCTGTGTGTTATCAGACTTCTTGTTCTGATTCTGTTTGTTCTGCTTATTCTGCTTGTTCTGTTTGGGCTGATTGTTGTCCTGATAGTTGCTCATCGGAGCTCACCTCCTTGTTTATAGGTATCATTAACATATTTTTTAGGATTATACATTTATGGAAGAATTTTTTAGTAGAATGAAATCTCTGCTCGGAGATGAATTCGACGATTTTTTAAAATTTTATAACAGCGGTAAGGTCTATAAAGCGCTCAGGCTTAATACACTTAAATGTTCCGAGGACAAGCTCAGGCGGCTTATCGGCTTTGAGCTTGAGAGAACGCCATTTTGTAAGGAGAGCTTTTATATTCCCGAAAACGCCGGCTCAATCGGCAACTCTCCGCTGCATCACGCGGGAGCGTTTTATGTTCAGGAACCGTCCGCTGCTTCGGCTGTGGAAATGCTCGGCGTTAAAGAGGGCGATAGGGTTTTAGACCTCTGCGCCGCTCCGGGCGGGAAAAGCACCCAGATTGCCTCAAAACTTGGCGGTAAGGGGCTTTTGTGGAGTAATGAGATTGTAAAGCCGAGGAGTATAATTCTTTTATCGAATATTGAGCGAATGGGCGTGAGTAATGCCGTTGTGTCGAACTGCCATCCCGACAAGTTATGTTCAAAGCTTAGAGGTTATTTCGATAAGGTGCTCGTGGACGCTCCGTGCAGCGGCGAGGGTATGTTCAGAAAGAACTCTAACGCTCAGGATGAGTGGAGCGTCGAGCACGTTAAAAGCTGTGCCGCGCGCCAGCTTATGATACTCAACTCCGCTAAAGAAGCTCTGAAGGAAAACGGCGAGCTTGTGTACTCGACCTGCACCTTTTCGTTCGAGGAAAACGAGGGCGTTATAGAGGAGTTTATTAAACAGAATCCTGATTTTGAGATTGTTGACAGCGGAGTAACTTTCGGCAGACCGTCCTTAAAATACGCCCGCAGAATCTTCCCGATGGATAAGGGCGAGGGACATTTTGCCGTTAAGCTTAGGAAAAACTCGGCTTCGGTATCCGTACCAGTTAAGCCCTGTAACTCAAAAATTCCCGATATAGTTAATAAGTTTTACGACGATATTTTTAAGGACAAGCCTTTCGGCGAGAACCTTTATATCGAGGGTAATAATGTATTTATTATTCCCGAAAATCTGCCCGATACGAGCGGTTTAAATATACTTAGAAAAGGCGTTTTACTCGGTGAGATTAAGAAGAATAGAGTAGAGCCTCACCACCACGCCTTTATGTGCGCTAAGCCCGAGAACTGCGTAAGTTTTGCGGATTTCGATATTAACAGCGCCGAGATTAAAAGCTTTCTGCACGGTGAGGAAATCGGTGTAAGTTCCAATATTAAGGGCTATACCGCCGTATGCGTTAACGGTATTACGACCGGCTTCGGTAAGGCCTCGAACGGACGGCTCAAAAATAAATATCCAAAAGGATTGCGAACACTATGAAAAAATTATCCGATATAGGTACAATTAAAGAAATACTCTCTCGTTACGGATTTAACTTCTCGAAAGGTCTGGGTCAGAACTTTTTAGTAAATCCGTCAGTTTGTCCGAGAATGGCTGAACTCAGCGGAGCGGGCGAGGGTGTAGGAGTTATCGAGATAGGCCCCGGAATCGGCGTGCTCACTCAGGAACTCTGCGAGCTTGCGGATAAGGTAGCCGCGGTTGAGATAGATAAACGACTTATTCCT
>JAHKZS010000226.1 GCA_020626545.1 bacterium | reverse complement strand
TGGTCAGTTATGTGGTCAAAACCGTTTTCTGACCGATGTTTCGGGAAAGCAGAAATCCCCGAAAGCAAGGTGTTATACGGAGTTTAGCGGTTATGAGAATCCTGCCGAGTATGAAAGCGTATATGCTCCCAAACCAAGCACTCTACCAAACTGAGTTACACCTCGGAATATTCTTTTTTACAGCTCCCTAATTATATAGCATACCACCTCAAAAGTCAACACTTTTATTTAGCGGCGTGATGTGGTATTATACATAATAAGAAGGTGAGTTTGTGGCTAAGATTGATTTAATTACAGGGTTTCTCGGTTCGGGAAAAACCACATTCCTAAAGAAATACGTAAACTATCTTTTATCCAAAGGTCAGAAGGTCGGCATTATCGAGAACGACTACGGCGCGGTCAACGTCGATATGATGCTTTTAGGCGGACTTATGGACAGAGGCGTTGAGGTCGAAACTATAGCCGGCGCATGCGATTATGACTGTCACAAACGCAGGTTTAAAACCAAGTTGATCGCTATGGGTATGCAGAATTTCGACAGGGTTATCGTCGAGCCGTCGGGGATATTTGATGTGGACGAATTTTTCGATACTCTGCACGAGGAACCTCTCGACAGATGGTTCGAAATCGGAAGCGTTATCGCCATTATCGACGCGGTTTCCGACGATGAATTATCGGAGGAGTCGGGGTATTTAACGGCGTCTCAGGCGGCGAACGCGGGTGCGCTTATTTTCAGCAAAACTCAACTATCCGACGAACATCGGATAAAGAATAAAATCGCTCAAATTAACAGCGCGTTAAAGAGCATTAATTGCGGCCGTGATATTTCGGACATAGTCATTAAGAAAAACTGGGACGATTTTACCGACGAGGATTTTAACGCGATCGAGAACTGCGGTTACGAAGTCAGCGATTACACTAAAAACATCCTCTCCGAAAACGGCTATATGAGCCTGTATTTTATGAACACAAACCTCTCTCCCGAGAACGCCGAAGCCTTAGCCGAGAAGCTTCTTAAAACAGATAAATACGGAAAAGTTTTCAGGGTTAAGGGCTTTATAAAGGACGGCGAAAACTGGTTCGAGCTAAACGCTACTAAAAAACAGACCGAGTTAAAACCGATTAAAAACGGTCAGGATATTATAATCGCTATCGGCGAAAATTTAGATGAAGAAAAGCTAAAGAAAGCGGTTGAAGATGAAGCTTGAATTTATAGATAACGGAAAAGAATTTGACTTCGGCAAGACGTCCGCGGACTACGCTCGGTTTCGGGACATTTATCCCGCGAGCATGTACGAAAAGCTTATACAATTCGGCATAGGAAAAAGCGGTCAGAAAATACTCGACCTCGGCAGCGGCACCGCTGTTTTGCCGATTAATATGAGTAAAACTGGAGCGGATTTTACCGCGGCGGATATTTCGGAAAATCAAATCCTTTTCGGCAAACAACTCGCGGCGGAGAGAAATATTAAGAATATAGACTTTAAAGTCTGCTCCGCGGAAGATACGGGATTTAACGAAAACAGCTTCGACGCGGTTACAGCGGTACAGTGTTTTCATTATTTTAACGCCGAAAAAGCCGCGGACGAAATCAGCCGGATTTTAAAACCCGACGGAGTATTCTGTAAAATATTTATGGATTGGCTTCCTTACGAGGACGAGATTATCGCCGAAATGGAAAACCTCGTATTAAAATACAACCCCGGTTGGAGCGGAAACGGCTTTAAGGAGTTTAACTATAAATTTCCAAGCTGGGCAATCGGAAAGTTCGACATCGAAAACGTCCACTCCTACAACGCCGAACTCGAATTTTCAAAGGAAGCGTGGATAGGCAGAATAAAAAGCTGCCGCGGTATAGGCGCGGGCTTGTCCGAAAAAGAGGTCAAAAATTTCGAAGCGGAATACCGCTCTACGCTCGAAAAATATCCTGAACCGTTAAAACTAAAACATCAGATACATATTGAGATTTACAGGAAGATTTAAAAACGTCAGCGTAATCGAACTACGCTGACGTTTTTTATAAAGATTATTTTATTATAATACCTTAGATAAAAACTCCTGAAGTCTGGGGTTTTGGGGATTATTAAAGAACTCGTCGGGAGTATTTTCTTCGGCGATAACTCCCTCGTCGATAAACACAACCTTAGTTCCTACCTCACGGGCAAAGCCCATTTCGTGAGTAACTACCGCCATAGTCATTCCCTCTTTAGCGAGAGATTTCATAACGTCGAGAACTTCTCCTACCATCTCGGGGTCGAGCGCTGAGGTCGGCTCGTCAAAAAGCAGAACGTCGGGGTTCATAGCGAGCGCGCGCACAATCGCGATACGCTGTTTCTGACCGCCTGAGAGCTGGTTAGGATAGGCGTCGGCTCTGTCGGCTAAACCTACTCTCTCCAAAAGTTCCATAGCGTTTTTATTAGCTTCCTCTTTACTCTGCTTTAGAAGCTTAATCGGACCGAGAGTGAGGTTCTGAAGAACGGTTTTGTGCGGGAAAAGGTTAAACTGTTGGAACACCATTCCCATTTTCTGACGATGCAGATTAATATCTACATCGGGGTCGGTAATATCGGTACCCTCAAAAAGAATACGTCCGCCCGTAGGCTCCTCGAGGAGATTCAGGCAGCGTAAAAACGTACTTTTACCCGAACCCGAGGCTCCGATAATAACAATAACGTCACCCTTATGAATTTCGGCGTCGATACCCTTTAGGACTTCTACGCCGTCGAAGCTTTTCTCCAAGCCCTCAACTTTAATAAGCACATCATTAGTGGTCACTGTTACGCAGCCTCCTTTCTAATTTTCCGAGGAAGAACGTCAGTATCATTACGAGCACGAGGTAAACCGCCGCAACCGTAATAAGCGGGAAGAACGCCTCGTATGTACACGAGCGGATAAGGTTTCCGACATAGGTTAAATCCTGAACCGCTACATAACCCGCAACCGAAGTCTCTTTAAGAAGAACGATAAACTCGTTACCGAGCGCGGGGAGAACATTCTTAAAAGCCTGAGGCAAGATAATATGAATCATAGTATCTTTGTAGTTAAAGCCGAGCGAACGGCTCGCCTCGAACTGACCTTTATCAATCGACATAATTCCCGAACGGATAATCTCGGCAACATACGCGCCCGAGTTAATACCGAACGAAAGAGTCGCGGCGAGGATACTGTCGCGCGAGTTAGCGAAGATAATAAAGTACATTATCATAAGCTGAACTACTACGGGAGTTCCTCTTATTATTGTAAGGTAAATCTTACATATCGCGTTTAAAACCTTAATTACATAGTCGCTGAAACGAAGCTTCTTTTTAGTTTTAACGTTCGTTTCGTAGGTAGAACGCACGATAGCTATAAGGCAGCCGAGAATTATAC
>JAHKZS010000225.1 GCA_020626545.1 bacterium | reverse complement strand
CTCGTAAGAGCCCGCGAACATACGGTAAACCGCCACAAACGGCACAAGGAAAATCGAGGACATCTGGGATAAATGCCATTCCTGAGTAAAGAGCGCGTCGCCCTGGAGTATACGCTGGGGAATAGTAAGGTAGAACGCCTCGTCGTTACCGCCGAAGCCGTAGAAACATTTCCATATCGCGAACGCAATCGCCGCGGCTAAAAGTCCTACAAAGATAAAGTCGCGCCATTTTTCCTTATCGTCCCGGGCGCGCTGGCGTTTAATAAACTTCACAAGCGCGTTGTAAAGCTCGATTAAATACTGGGCGATAAAGTTCAGAATTATTGAGCCTAAAAGCGACAGCAGGAATACTATCGGAACTACAAGGAAGTAGTACGGAAGCTTATCGCTTAAAATCGGCACATATTTATTCAGGTAATCGTAGTAAATTATGCGGTCGAAAATATAGGAGATAAGGTAAATTCCGAGCGCTAAATCCGAAACCTTCCAGAATACCCACTTTAACTTCGTCGGCATTTTGTCCGCTGGAATTCGGGTTAAAAGTATAAACAGTCCGCAGCTTAATACATACGACTCGAAACAGCCCCAGTTTAAGAGCGTGCCGTACTTAAAGGTCGAGCCGTAGTTACGATAATAGTTAAAGGTACTGAACAGTATAAGCGTTATACCGTAACCGATAAGCAGAGTACGAGTTTTCATCTTGAAACCGAACTCTCTTAAATAAGCGCCGACTAAGTAGTACGCTACAGGATAAGTCATCGCCCACCAACCGGGAAGTATCTTATTATACTCCTCGCTTATAGTGGGAGTAGCCCACCACTGAGGGTTAGTGAAAATGTGGCTGTTAAAGATATTCGGGAGAATCGTTACCGCGAAAAACGTAAATACGAGAACCTGCTTCTGACGCTGGGTTTTTAAACCATTGTACATAAGGTTTATAAACGGCGCTATAAGGAACAGTCCGATATAAAACTCAATATACCACGAGTAAGTGGCGCCTTTGTAGCTTAGGAAATCGAGTACGAATTTCCCGATAGAAAACTCCTCGTGAAGCGCGCCTGTTTTAAACAGCATACACGCAAGTGTAGCCACAGCGTAAACGACCAGCGTTTTCCTGATGCCTTTATAATAACTCTTATTGAGCTCTTTTTTAGACATAAGATATCCCGTAAGTATCATAAATAACGGAACACAAGTCGTAAACAACGTACGCATTACCGTCATTACATAAAACGGCAGTCCCGTAACAGTTTCGTTATAAAAACCGTTATAAAGGAAAAAATGCACCGAGTTTACCAGAAATACCGCTACAACACGCACAATATCGAGCGAAGCGTTACGGCTTTCGAGCTTTTTTACATCCATTAAACCCCATCCTTTCAGATGTTTTTAAACATACATATTTATTGTACCATAATAATTCGATAAAAACAATATCAAAAAACTAAAAATTACAGGTATTACTATTAACTTACGCAACACGATAAAAATTTTCAAATTTTGGAAATTGGTTGCGTATTTTCTATTGCTAAAAAAGTCGTTTTGATATATAATTAAAAGGATTAAAAGCGTAAATACGCGCTGTTCAAAAAGAAAGGAAGAACTATACTATGAAACTTAACAAAGTTACTGTTGACGACATTAACGTAAAAGGTAAAAAAGTTCTCGTAAGAGTTGACTTTAACGTACCTCTTAAGGACGGAGTTATCACTAACGATAACAGAATTACCGCCGCTTTACCCACAATTAAAAAGCTTATCGCCGACGGCGGAAAGGTTATCCTCTGCTCTCACCTCGGCAAACCTAAGAACGGCCCCGAGGATAAGTTCTCACTCGCTCCCGTAGCTGTAAGACTTTCCGAGCTTTTAGGCAAGGACGTTGTATTCGCTGACGACGCTGAGGTTGTAGGCGAAAACGCTAAAAAGGCTGTTGCCGAAATGAACGACGGCGACGTTGTACTTCTCCAGAACACAAGATTCAGAAAAGAAGAAACTAAGAACTTAGAGCCCTTCTCGAGCGAGCTCGCTTCTTTAGCTGAAGTATTCGTTATGGACGCTTTCGGTTCAGCTCACCGCGCTCACTGCTCAACAGCGGGCGTTACTAACCACATTAAAGATACCGCTGTAGGTTACTTAATGCAGAAAGAAATCGACTACCTCGGAAACGCTGTAGAAAATCCCGTAAGACCTTTCGTAGCTATTTTAGGCGGAGCAAAGGTTGCGGACAAATTAAACGTAATCTCCAACCTCCTCGAGAAGTGCGATACACTTATCATCGGCGGCGGTATGGCATACACATTCTTAAAGGCTAAGGGCTATGAAATCGGTAAATCCTTAGTAGACGACTCTAAGCTCGATTACTGTAAGGAAATGATGGATAAGGCTGAGAAGCTCGGCAAGAAGCTCCTCCTCCCCATCGACACTACAGTTGCTAAGTCCTTCCCCGATCCTATCGACGGCCCTATCGACGTTGAGGTTGTTGACGCTGATAAAATCCCCGCTGATATGGAAGGCTTAGATATCGGCGATAAAACTCAGGCTCTCTTTGCCGAGGCAGTTAAATCCGCTAAGACAGTAGTATGGAACGGACCTATGGGCGTATTCGAGAACCCGACACTCGCTAAGGGCACAATCGCTGTAGCTGAGGCTTTAGCCGAGACTGACGCTACTACAATTATCGGCGGCGGCGACAGCGCGGCTGCGGTTATTCAGCTCGGTTATTCCGATAAGATGAGCCACATCTCCACAGGCGGCGGCGCTTCTCTCGAATATCTCGAGGGTAAGGTTCTTCCCGGAATCGACGTTATCGCTGATAAATAATAATTAAGACTAAATTTACACAATACTGAATGTTTATAAAAGAAAGGTTTTATTATGAACAAAGCTAAAAGAAAGGCGATTATCGCCGGTAACTGGAAAATGAATAAAACTCCCTCTGAGGCTAAGGCTCTTTTAGAGGAGATTATCCCCGTAGCTAAGGACGCGGGATGCGAAGTAATCGCGTGCGTACCTTATGTTGATTTAGCTACAGCGGTAGAGACAGTTAAAGGCACTAACGTAAAAGTAGGCGCCGAGAACTGTCACTGGGCTGAGAGCGGCGCTTTCACAGGCGAAATCTCTACAGGTATGCTTAAAGAAGTAGGCGTTGAGTACGTAGTTCTCGGACACAGCGAGCGCCGTCAGTATTTCGGCGAGACAGACGAAACTGTTAACAAGAGAACCAAGGCTGCTTTAGCGGCAGGCTTAAAACCCATCGTTTGCGTAGGCGAGCTTTTATGGGAGCGTGAGTGCGACATTACTGAAGAAGTTATCGCCCGCCAGATTAAACTCGACCTCTATGACGTAAACGCTGAGGACGCTAAGAAGTGTGTTATCGCTTACGAGCCTGTATGGGCTATCGGCACAGGTAAAACAGCTACAGCTGATCAGGCTGAGGAAGTTTGCGCGTTTATCCGTAAGGAACTCGCTAAGAAGTACGACGAGGAAACCGCTCAGGCTATCACAATTCAGTACGGCGGCTCTATGAACGACGCTAACGCTGCTGAGCTTCTCTCAAAAGAGAACGTAGACGGCGGTCTTATCGGCGGAGCTTCTCTCGTAGCGGCTAAGTTCGGCGCTATTATCGACGCGGCTACAAAGGGCTAATTATAGATTAACCTTTTGTATTGAAAATTAAAAATTGAAAATTTAAAATTCCGGTCGGGAATACAACTCGATATATTTGTATTCTTGTTGTCCCGACCGAATTTTTATGCGCTACGCGCTATTTTCTATTAAGAAAGGTATGCGAATATGAAAAAGCCTTTAATTTTAATGATACTCGACGGCTTCGGTATCGCTCCTCCCGAGGGAAACGCTATCGCCGCCGCCAACAAACCTAATTTAGACAGGCTCTTTAAAAACAACCCGATTACTCAAATCGGCGCTTCGGGACTAGACGTAGGTCTACCCGACGGCCAGATGGGTAACAGCGAGGTCGGCCACACCAACATCGGCGCGGGCCGTATAGTTTACCAGGAGCTTACCAGAATCACTAAAACTATCGAGGAAGATAAGCTAAAGGACAACGAGCCTATAGTTAACGCTATGGATAAGGCGCTCGAAAACGGCACATCGCTTCACCTTATGGGACTTATGTCACCCGGCGGAGTTCACAGCCATATCGAGCATTTATACGGAATTTTAGAGCTCGCTAAGAAAAAGGGGCTCGAGAAAGTATACGTACACGCTTTTCTCGACGGACGTGACGTTCCTCCCTCATCCGCTAAGGAATACGTAGCCGACGCCGTAGAAAAGATGAAAGAAATCGGCGTGGGCAGAATCGCTACAGTTCACGGACGTTACTACGCTATGGACAGAGATAACCGCTGGGAACGTGTTCAAAAAGCGTACAGCGCTCTCGTTTACGGCAAGGGCGTTGAGGCAGATTGTCCCGTAGAGGCTATTCAGAAAAGCTACGACGAAGGAGTTACGGACGAGTTCGTAGTTCCGATAGTTGTAAAAGGCGGGGATACAATCAAGGCTAATGACAGCGTTATCTTCTTTAACTTCCGCCCCGACCGAGCGAGAGAGATTACACGTACTCTTGTTGACCCCGACTTCGACGGGTTCGAAAGAGAAAATGGCTTCTTCCCGCTTAATTACGTATGTATGACTCAATACGACGCCACTATGCCGAATGTTGAGGTTGCGTTTAAACCGCAGAGCTTAGTTAATACGCTCGGCGAGTATATTTCTAATCTCGGTATGAATCAGCTCAGAATCGCCGAGACCGAAAAATACGCTCACGTAACATTCTTCTTCAACGGCGGCGTTGAGAAGCAGTACGACAAAGAGGACAGAATCCTCGTTAAATCTCCCGCGGTAGCCACATACGACCTACAGCCCGAGATGAGCGCTCCCGAGGTTACGAAAAAGCTCGTACCCGCCATTAAATCAGGCAAGTACGATATGATAATCTTAAACTTCGCTAACTGTGATATGGTAGGACATACAGGCGTATTCGACGCGGCTGTACAGGCTGTTGAGGCTGTCGATAAATGCGTAGGCGAGGTTACGGACGCTATAGCCGAGATGGGCGGAGTCGCTATTATCACCGCTGACCACGGTAACGCTGACAAGATGATTGACGATGACGGCAAGCCGTTCACCGCTCATACCACAAATCCTGTTCCGTTCTGTGTAATCGGTTACGATTGCAAGCTCAGAGAGGGCGGAGTTCTCGCGGACATCGCTCCTACTATGCTCAAGATTATGGATATTCCTCAGCCCGAGGAAATGACAGGCAAAAGCATTATTATATGATATAAAACAACCCGGCAAATTACCGGGTTGTTTTTTATGACTATTTTAACAATTTTTTGAAAAACTATTGCAAAATACAGTCGATTTATGCTAAAATAAAATGTAACTTTGAATTACACAAGGAAAGGCTGATTAAAATGATTAAGAAAATTTTATGCGCTGCTATGATTACCGCTACGGTTGCCGCTTTCGCGAGTTGCGGATGCACATCCGCTCCGGAACCGACCAACCCGCCCGAGTCAATCGCGGTTACACCTAAGATTCAGACAGGTCAGTACGCAAGTATTATTACCGACTATAAATGGATTAATGAGGAAACAGGCGATACTCTTAAGTTCAACAGTAACGGTACATTCAGCGGAAAAATAGACAAAAAGAGCTACAGCGGTACATTTTCACTCAACGCCGATAAGAAGGACGCGGGTGTCATTCACTCCAACGTAACCTTAGACGGCAAGAAGAAGTCTAAAAAATGGACTATTACCTTTGAAAAGGATACAGCTCATATGACAGTTACTACCGATAAGAAAGCCAGCGAAAGCTACACAACTGAGTGGGCTGTTGAAAAGGCGGAAACTAAAGCTTAATAAAACATTATAACAGTAAAGGCAGGAAGTTTAAGCTTCCTGCCTTTTTACGTTAACTCATATAAACCGTGTAGCCCTGATATGGTACTTCGATTCGTTTTACCGAACCATCAGAATTTCTTTTAATAGTGAATTTCACCTTTTCACGATTATCAAAGGTTGCGTTTATAATATCTTTGTCCTTATTGTATGTGAATGTACCTTTGTGGGTGCCGTCGTCAGCGCTTCCGGGGGTCATCCAAAACGTAAAAGTACCGTCGTCATTAAACGCGGCGGTTCCCTGGTAGGAACTGTACAACACATTATAAACATCCTGAAGCTTTACCTCGTCGCCGCTCGCGTCGTAAGCGCTTACGCTCTTAAACGTATTACCGTAAATTCCGACAGAGTTTTTGGAAACGTTATTAAAAACCGCGAAAGCTGTTATCGCTATACCGACGGCTAAAACTACGGCTAGAATAATAACAATCGGTTTTTTGCTTTTCTTTTTCTTTATCGCGGGAGAATTACGCTTCGGCTTTTTCTTTTTGCTCATCGTTTTCCTCCTGCTTTTTCTTCATCTCGATAAGAACTCTGCGTTTAATCATCTTTCCGTTAAAGAACAGGTATTCCTCGCCGTCTTTCCTTTCGTCGAGGTCTAAGGATGAGAAATCATAACGCTCGGCTTCTTCCGCTTCCTTTTCGCCCTTTTCCTTTTCGGCGATTTTCCTTTTAATCTCCTCGGACTTAATCTCGCCGTTGGAGATAACCTGTTCCATATCTTTAAACACGTAGAAGTTCATAATATACGAAGCTACGGACGGCACGATCAGAAGGCTAAACAGTATTAATATTATCGTTTTAATAAGCGCCGACGGAGCGAGTATGAATATAGTCGCCTCTACTAAAAACAGGAAGAATAACCCTACGGTAACGAAGAAATTATTTTTTATCTCACCAAACGCCATAAGCGCGGAGTTTTTATATATATCCTTAAGCGATAAATCGAAAGTAACCGTCATAACGGGTAAGTTATAGGAAATAAACAACATCGCTATCGCGATAATAACAGCAATTCCGAACGGAAAATAGAACAAACCGTTCTTCTGAGCCATATTAAAATACAGCCCGATAGAAGAATAACACAGAAAAATCGCGAGATAGAATAAAATACCGTGCACGAAAAATTTCCCGATATTCTCTTTAATACCCTTAAAATAGAGTTTAACGACAGAGTCGTCGTAATCTTCCTTAGCGATATTTCTTGTAACAAGCGTTACGCCGGCGTAAAACGGATACACAAATATTATAGGAGCTAAAACTATATACGTATAGTTAGCGTGAAGCGCGTTATTAACAAAATAAGCGATCGCCCCGAATAAAGCCAGCGGAACCGCGAACAACAAGTTTGTAAGCAACAACCTATGGAAGTTCTTAAACAATCCCGTAAAAAATCTAGTTATACCCAATTTTGCCTTTTCCATTTTATCAAATCTCCTAAAATGTACGCCTTACTTAAACAGCCCCGCGAACAAAAACCATATTACCGCGTCGCCCGCGGATACTATGAGCGTAAACAAAAGATTTTTCAGACTCTTTTTCATAAACATAGAAAGAGCGCCTTTTATATTATAATTCCTCTCTTTAAAGAGGTTTTGAAAAACCTTTTTATATATAGAAATTCCCGCCGAAAGTTCGTGTACAAGTATCAAGGCGAACACGAACACTCCCGGAAGTATTATACAAAAGTAGAACAAAGCGCCTTTTATTCCGTAATTCGCGACCAGATAGGCGGCGCTTACACCTATTGAGAAGCCTTTAAAAAACGTAACCGCGGGCAAAAACACCGCTCCCATTAAACTCAGCGAAAAGAATACCGCCGCGCCTAAAAATATAAAGTCGGAAGCGAAGCTCGCGAAAAACGCGCCCGAGATACCGCTTTTCAGCTTTTCGGGCAAATTAGTCGTAAACAAAAAGTCAAGCGCGTTCAGCGTAGATTTACTAAAGCTATTTACCGCAACCGAGCCCGCTACAAGTCCGATAAATAACGTAGAAAGGAAGAACAACGCTCCTCCCCTGCGCCTGATAAACAATTTAAACTCGTCTAAATCGGGGATTTCCAACGACGGAAGTCCCCGATTTATATTTTTTCTTCTTAGAGTAAAAACTACTCGTTTCATACAATCCCTCTTTCATATTTTTTCGGATAACTTGTCCTGTTTAAAAATATGCGTTAGGGATAGATTTTAGAATTAATTTACGGAGCGTGGAATCCTGAATTGTACGGACAGGTAAAACTAATTCCGTAGGAATTATTTCTTCCGTCGTTATCATATTCGTTAAAGAAGAAAATCTCAAGCTCGTCAATACGTCTGTATAAAAGACCTTTGTAACAGATTCCGCTCGCGTGATGGAACTTCAAGAAATTTTTAGCGTAAGTTTTAACGGGAACGTTTTTTAGATTTCTTACGGAAGTATCGGTCGAACGGCGGGTAATCTGGTTAGTTTTAATATAGCCCTTAGTACCGTTAGAAAGCTTTACGTGGTACCAGTTCGAGTTATGGACCTTAGTGCTTACCAGGGTAACGATAGTTCCCGCCTTAATATTTTTGAGGTTTTTAGCGGAACCGCTCGCGGATTTTCTGAGAGCAACGGAGGTTTTATTTATATAACCCGTGTTCTTATACGATGCTTTTCCGTAGGTATTCGTTAAAGTAGATAGAAGCTCGCTGTTGTTTGTGATACAATACACGCCTAAATTGTACGAAAAGTCTACAAGAGCGTCGAAATGGTTCTGGTTATAGCTGATTTTATGGTCAGCCAAAATTTTTGAAACTCGAGTTGTATAGGCACTGTCATTAATATCCTGAGTCATATCGGCGAAAGCTTCTTTTTTAGTCATATTGTTATAAAACTTGCTTCCCGAATAAACCACCTTACCGTAACCGACAGTCGGCGTATCTACTACGAGAGGATCGTCGTACACGCTGGACGCGTATCCCTCGTACTCGGCGATATGATTTAAAATTTTTGTAGTTACAAGTCGGTTGCCTTTATAACAGGAAGTACGGCTTTCGGTCTTAGTTACAAAAAACCTTCCGTCGCCGCCGCTCGTATTCTTCCATTCTTTGTTAGACGAAGTATGAGCATACGCGTTGATTTTATAAAAACCGTGCTTGGTAACTTTTTTACTTACAGCCCAAAGAAAACGTGAACCGTCTTTGGATTTTTTAGGATTTGTGAGCCATGAAGATTTTCCGCTCGGGTCGGTAATCTTAAACTTAACACCTGTACGTGTATTGTCAGTAATAGCGTAAATCTTAACGGTATGGTTTAGAAGTACGGAGTTTTCCGAAGTATATACATACCTTACGGGTTCAGCCGCCTTTACCTTAACTACACAGTCGTTAGCGCCTTTCGAGGTATAGGCTCTGATAATGGTGGTTCCCTGCTTTTTACCGAGAACATAGCCCTTCTTAACCGTGGCGACAGAGGTATCGGTCGACTTCCATTTTACTCCGCTTGTTTTGGATTTTATGAGTAAAGTCATATTCTTCCTTACGGAATCGGAATCGAGCGATATATTTACGCTCGAGCCGCTCTTGACCTTAATTGATTTAGTCAAAGACGCGTCGCTTGTGGACGCTGTAATTTTGGCGGTACCCGCCGCTTTACCTGTAATTATACCTTTACTGCTTACGGTAGCGATCTTGGTATTTGAACTCTTAAATGAAATAGCCGAAGCGCCCGTAGCTTTCATTATAGCGCGGCAACCCTTATAGATAGTGGTATCGGAAAGGCTGGCGGAGATTACGCGTTTTTTAACCGTGAGTGTATAGCTGTCGCTCGAGCCTGATTTACTGGTCGCGGTAATTTTTACCTTACCTTCTTTTTTGGGATTAACTCCGCCGTTAGAGGAATTAACCTCAGCTATACTTTTGTCGGAGCTTTTGTATGTAACCGACTTGGGACATTTAGCGGCGATAACGCCTAAATCCCCTGTATACATAGTGTAGTTGTCCTTCGAAAATTTAACCTCGGCGTTTTTTACGGTTATCTTGCAGGTCGAGGCTTTCGAGTTAGCTTTAGCGGTAATTTTTACCGTACCGTTTTTATGACAGGTAATCTTACCCTTTGAGTTTACCTCGGCAATACTTTTATCGGAGCTTGTCCAGCTAATTGACTTGCCGGTAGTATTGATAATATTTTTAACGGTAACGCTGTAGCCCTTATAGCCTGTTCCGCTCGAGGGAATAAGCAGTTGGTTGGATTTTACCTTTAAGTAGCTCTTATGAGCGTAGCCGTTTTTGCCCGATTTCAGCTGAACTTTATACCAGTTCGTGTTATATTTTCTCGGGCTAAGGATAGTAAGCGTAGTTTTTTTCTTTAAAGTATCTATAATCGCCGAGGATGTTGACGCGCCCTTTCTTATATTAAGCGACTCGGTATTAACGTAAGCGGACGCTCCCGAAACCGCTCCCGCGGGTACAACGGAAACCATAGACACCAATAATGCTGTTACAACAAATAACGATATTAATTTCAAATTCTTCATTTATTCACCAACTTCCGTAATCATACACTTTTATTTTATCATAAAAGAATTATAAGTTCAAATTAAAATCCTGTAATAATATTAACAGTAATAATTTATCACATTTTAAACAGCTTTTTTCTAAGCGACGTTATATATCTGAACACAAGAATTGTCACGCATTTATCGTAGAAAAAGAATACAATCTCCCCTACCGCTAAGAATACCCACGGGATATAAAATCCCATAACGGTGAACTCCTCGTCGGGAATAGCGAGTACAAATTTACACACGAAAAACGCCGCGATAATACACACGTTAAATACGGAAAACTTAATTACGTACTGAGCGGCTTTAGAACGAAGCCTTTCGATAAAGCTTTTAACCGTCGGATAAAATCCGAGAAAAGCTATAAAGTACACGACAGCTTCTTTATCTCCCGCCAAAAACAGCGATAATATCGACACCGCGACATATGCCGCGAGCGCCCATTTTTCGCCGAACTCAACCACAATCGTGGTGAGCAGTATTCCCGCTAAACACGGAAAGGCGTATGTTCCTACGGGAATAACGCTTGTACAAATCATAAGCGCAAGCGCGAGCGCCGTAATAAGTCCGCAAAAAGCTACACGAAACGATTTTTTCATAACTTCCGCCTATCTGCAACAGTTACAAAGGCAGTTAAGACACATAGCTCCGGCGCAAATATCGCAAGTTCCGCAACCATCCGCGCCTCCCGCGGGAGTATTATATCCGCCAAAACCGTAGCTCTGCTGTCTGGTCATATTTTCAAGAGCCTGACGGTATTCCATATTATTCGGCTCCATCTGATTAGCGCGCTGGAAATACTGAACAGCCTGTTGCATCCAACCTCTGCGGTAATAGCACATTCCGCGTAAAAAGTACCACTCGGCTGTATGGTCTGGACCTGTTTCCGAGTCAAGAATACGCTCAGCCTCATCCAAACGATTCTGCTGAATAAGCATACGGACATTGTAGTAATGCGAGGAGGTATTCGTATTAGTATAAGCGCCGTTCGAGGAAGCGGAACCGCCGTTTTTCTTGGCGTTCATAATCTCGTCGTAAGCCTCGTTAATCTCCTTCATCTTCTCCTCGGCAACATCCGCTAGAGGGCTGTCAGTATAATTATCGGGATGATATTTTTTAGCGAGATTTCTGTAAGCGGCTTTGATTTCGGTTTCACTCGCTGTCGGAGATACTCCGAGCACTTCATAAGGATTTTTCATATTCCACCTCGAATTTTTCTATAATTTCGGACTGAACAGTCGGCAGCCCTTTCAGAATTACGTTGTCAATTATCCCCTTAAAATCCACCAAATCGAGCAGATTATACGCGTCGTAGGTCATAGCGAGCGAGGAGGATAAATTGTTGTTCATAACCTCTTTTAGATTATCTTTATACTGTTTAAACGGGTTAAACGAGTTCGATTTAACGTCTTTAATGTAATCGTCCGCGGCGTCGGCAAGGTAGATAAACCGTCCTAAGCCGTAACCTATCTGACGATAAATCCTCGCGTCGTCACCGCTGCCCTCTAACTCCAGCAGAGAAGCCAAAAATTCAGCCGTGGGATCAGCCGCCATATCGAGCGAACAGCCGGGAGATTTCTCGGCGTTAAGCTGAGAGCTGAGCATTTTTTCGGCGAGCTTATCGATTTCGGGATAACGCTTTGCGGCTTTTTTACGCCAACGCGAGAAAAACGGTTTAACGATTTTTAGCGCCGTCCGCTTTAAAAAACCGCTGTCGTTAATATCGTCAACCACCTTGTAGTACGACAGTATCACACTGACAGCCGCCGCCTTGGACAAAGCGTCGCTTTCACATTTACAGTAGGAGCATTTTTTAAAGGGGTTAAAACGGCACCTTCCGCTCTCGAAGCCGTTACAGCTTCTTTTAAGCGACATAAGAAACATAGCGTAAAAAGTACAATCGTAGCTAAGCGTAAGCCGTGAGAGAAAGGAATACTCCTTGCCCATAGCCTTACACAATCCGCAGTACACGGATTTATACGCCTCGTACTCACGCACGAGCAATTCACTTTTAAAAATCTTAATATAACCAAACACTTTAAACGCTCCAAAAACTTCCCCATTATATTACCCATTTTACTATAAAAACGTGTTTTTAACAAGGGATATATTAAGGAAATTGTTTACTTTAGGCAGAATTTAGATTATAATAGCCGTATAAGAAAGCGGGTTTAAACATAGATTATGAACGTTTACGATTTCGACAACACGATTTATAAGGGCGATTCTACGGCGGATTTTTACCTTTTCAGCCTTAGAAAGCACCCGTCAATAATAAAATTTCTTCCGTCGCTGATACGGGCTTATTCAAGATTCTACCTCTTTAAAAAAGGCACAAAAACCGAAATGAAAGAGGTTATGTACCGGTTTTTGACGAAAATAAATCCCGAAACTGATATTAAAGATTTTTGGGATACCCACGAGAAGAAGATTAAAGATTGGTATCTTAATCAGCGAAAGGACGACGATATAATAATCTCGGCGTCGCCCGAATTTCTGCTTAAACCAATTTGCGATAGGCTAGGTATAAAGAACCTGACCGCTTCTAAGGTGGACATACATACAGGTAAATACTCGGGAATAAACTGTCACGGAAAAGAAAAGGTGAGACTGTTTCACGAGAACTACAACGGCGAAATCGACGAATTTTACTCCGACAGCTACAGCGACTCCCCCCTCGCCGAAATCAGCAAAAAAGCCTTTATGGTAAAAGGCGGTAAAATAGAAGATTGGAAAAAGCGGACAAATTAAAATATTTGTCCGTTTTTTAGGATATTTTTGCGTCTACAATCGTTTAATAAGCAAAGGAGGTTAGAAAATGGATACAAAAGAAGTATTTGACAGACAATACAATCGGATATACCGCATAGCGCTTTTGTATTTAAAGAACCCCGCCGACGCAGAGGACGTATCGCAAACTATATTCCTAAAATATTTAGAAAAGAAACCAAATTTTAAAAACATTGAACACGAAAAGGCTTGGTTTATAACTTCTGCTAAAAATCAATGTAAGGATATAATAAAAAGCTTCTGGAATAAAAATGTTGACCTCGGAGAGATTCCCGAACAGGAAAGCGGCTCGAACAGCGAAAATATTTTACCAATAATTCTAAAGCTTCCCGAAAAATACAGCGAGATTCTTTACTTATACTATTACGAGGGTTATAAAGCTAAAGAAATATCTAAGCTGCTTAACATAAGCGAAAGCACAATCCAGACAAGACTCTCAAACGGACGGAAAAAGCTCAAAGAAATCTTAGAAAAGGAGGGCTATTAAATGACTGATAAAGAAATTAAAAGTCTATTCGATAAACTTAACCCCGACGATATTCAAAAACAAAAAGCTTGGAATAGTATTCAGGAAAAAGCGGCGGTAAAAAAGCCGCCTAAAAAGTCATATAAAAAGGTGCTGCTCATAGCGGCTATGATATCCTTAACCGCGGTTATATCAGCTTTCGGAATAAACGCCCTCTCGGGCGGAAGCTTATTCAACAATATCGGCAAGGTGATTATCGGCGACAACAAACCCGTTCCCCAAGCTAAAGCCGCCGTATATACCGCTGAAACTTCGACGGAAGAGTCTTCTTCAGTATCGCTGATAAAGCGTTCCTCGGTAAAAGAGAACAGGAAGATTAAAACTATAAAAACCAACGAAGAAAAAGCCGAGAAACCCGATAACGATATAATCACGACCGAACCTCAGGAACAAGAGGTTAAGTCAATGAATTTAGTTGACAAAGCGACCTATCCTACATCTCCCTCAAATAACCTAATCCAACCCTCTAACTCGAAAAAGCAGGTCGAGACCTACAATCCTAACGAAGTTATTAAGGGCGACTATCTATATTTACCGCTTAGCAAAAATACAGCAAACATTGTCAATTATATCGGCAGTGAATCAAAACTTATAATTCCGTCGGAAATTGACGGCTACAGAATAGTCGGTATAGACGAATACGCGTTTACGTGTAACAAATATATTAATGAAGTAATTATTCCCGAAGGCGTCGAAACCATAGCCCAAGGAGCGTTTAAGGCTTGCAACAATCTCACCTCGGTTAGTATGCCGAAGTCGCTTGTACGCATTAATGACAGGGCGTTTATGTTTACAGCGTTAAAGAGCGTTGATATTCCCGAAAACGTAAGAACCGTAGGACGGTGCGCTTTTCAAAGCTGTAAAAAACTCACTACAGCTAAATTCGGAAAAAATATAAAGCTTATAGGCTATAACGCGTTCAGCGACAGCCTCAATACAATAATCGGTTACACAAACACCGCGGCTTATAATTACGCCAAAAAGTCAAATGTGAATTTCAGAAGTTTGGGAAATATTCAAGAAACAGACGAAACAACGCCTGCAACTACAGAGCCCGCGCCGCAAGAGCCCGATCCCGAAACCGAGAAGCTTTGTAAAACGCTGAACAGTTATATAACCTCAATCGGCGCGCAAAATATTGTATCCGAATTCAACGCGGATAATATCTACAATATTAAATTCTATAAAATCGACAACGAGAGAAAAGCTTTTCATATCGAAAGCGATATTGAAAACAAGTGCAGCGAGATAGTCGGTAACTATAAATTCAATTCAGACACTTTATTGAGCGAAAAATACAATAAAACAGGTTACTGTATTCTTTACAATAACGAAGTTTACTCTATAAAAGAAGCCGTAGAATTTGATATAATAGGTTCCGCTTACATCGCAAATATTTTCAACGCCGAGCCTCAACGCGAGGTACTTAAAAACTGTCTGTTTTTCGATACAAACGGCGTTGATTTCGGCAAGCAGGTGTTCTGTCATATTTACGAAAGAAAGGGCGATTCTTTCTTTAAATGGCAGGGAAAGTACGAACTTTGTAATGAATACACTAAAGGAATTTTTTACTATGACCTCGACAAGCTCAACAAATCTGAAACTATGCCAGGGAAACTCAGGGGCGATAAATCCTACCTCATTATGTTTTCAGGCTTAAACGGTAACGTCACAGTTGAATGTACTCTTGGTAAAGAATGTATAGGCGATACGTTAAAGCTTACTAAAGAGATTGTAGAAAACCCGATTGACTATGAAAAATTCCAATACGAAGCCGTCTGGGCAAAAAGCAGTTCCTCTTACGGCCCGCATTTTCAATTCACATCTAAGGGCAAATCCTACGGAACTTATCTTTGCCCGAACGATAATCCTGTTGAACTAATCGGCGATTGGCTTTCGGATTATTATCTCGCTTGGTGGTTTGAACCGACCAACACCCTCCTCGACACATATAGGCTTTTCTCAATAAATACGACGGATGAAGTCGAGGAAATTTATAACTACACCGTTCAACAGCTAAGCGAAAACTATAGGGAGCTTTATTCGGATAAAATAAAGCAAATGCTGTATAAAGCCTTTTACGCGTTAAACCGCACCGCCAAAGCTACCGAAGCTTTCGAGCCCGATACAAAACATCTTGATGTTAAAAGCAATAACACGATTAAAATAACCGCCAAAAAAATATCGGTAAAGGCTAAAAAACTAAAAGCAAAAAGCATTACCGTAAAACCGTTAACTATTAAAAATAAAGTTACCAAGTTAAAAATAGTAAAGCTAAAAAACGGCACCAGCTCAAAAATCTTTAAAAAGATTAAGGTAAACAAATCCACAGGAGCGGTAACATTTACAAAAGGCAAATACAGTAAAAAGACTTACAGCATTAAACTCAAGATAACCGCAAGCGAAAATTCAACCTACGAAGCAAAAACAATCACAAAGCTTGTCAAGATTAAAATTAAGTAGGATTAAAAAGGAGCTGTGAAGGAATGAAGTATTGGCTTCATTCTTCACGGCTCCTATTTTTGCCGAGAATATGCGATATTGTTAAAAATGGGTATAGCCTCCCCATTCTCCAAAAATGTAATTTTTAAAACTTATGCGCTTTTTAGTCTGTTTAGCTTGGTATGAGATTATCATCCTTTTTCATACAGACATCTTAGGGACTGTTTTTCACAGTCCCTTAATGTTTTAATAAAGCTCATATTTTACTTTCTGTTTCTTAGCGTATTTGTACGCCGCGGAATTCTTTTTACATCTTATTACGGTGTTCTTATTTACTCCGCCGTAGGTACCGCACTCGCCATAAAGAATGCCGATAGCGTCCTTGCCGATTTTCTTAACAGTAGGAGGTACGGTTATTTTGCCTAAATCTGTACCGAAAAACGCTTCTCTTCCGATTGACTTAACGCTTTTCGGAATGTTGATTTTTCTTAAACTGCAAGTGGAAAACGCGCTCGCGTTTATTTTTTTAACAGTATTCGGCAGCCTTACCGTATCGACATAAGAAAAGTCGAAAGCGCCGCCCTTAATAGTCCTTACGCCCCTTTTGAAAACAACTGTATCGACATAGGCGTTCGAGAAAGCGCCGCACGGGATAGTCTTAACCTTTCCCCTTACAATCACCTTCTTAATTTCTGCGTCGTTAAAAGCCTCCGGCGCGATTCTTTTAACGGATTTCGGCGTAGTATAGGTCTTTCTGTAGCGGCTCGTTAAATAGCGAACCTCGCTCATCTTTTTATTATACAGAATTCCGTCTTTAGTTTTGTAATACTTATTTGATTTTGAGACAGTAAGCTTTTTAAGAGTTTTCGGGAAAGAGCCGAAGGTTGATTTCGCTATCTCAATATGCTTTAAACTTGCGGGTAGCTTTATCTCTTTAAGATTGGTTTCCACAAACGCGTCACTGTCTATATGAGTTACGGTTGAGGGAATATTAACAGTTTTTATCGGACAGTAAAAGAACGCGGTTTCGCCGATTTTCTTCAAGCCGTTATGGAGCTTAATACTTTTTAAATTCCAACACATCGAGAAACAATCATCTCCGATTATTTCAACAGACGCGGGAACGTCTATTTCTTCCAAATATGTAGAACCAAATCCACTTAGATATTTTACGGTATTCGGAAGCTTAGCGGATTTTATCTTATTTATATAGAACGCTTCTTTCTTTATTGTTTCTAAACCTTCTTTTAAATCTATTGAAGTTAAGCCGCAGTTAGCAAAGCTTCTTTCGCCGATAGTTTTAAGTCCTTTATTAAAGTTTACTTTGGAAAGCTTTTCGCAGTTTTCGAAACAGCTTTCGCCTATTTCTCTTAAACCGCTGCCGAAGGTAACACTTTTTAACTTTTCACAGGAGTAAAAGCTTTCTTCGCCGAGCTTTATTACACTGTCGGGTAAAACCAATTCGGTGATCCCTTTATTGGAAAACGTGTATTTATTAATTTCCTGTACGCCGTCGGCGACGGTAAATTTGCCGGTAAGCTTTTTACCGCTAGGAACGCATATAAGCTTTGTTTTACTTTTGTTGTATAGTATTCCGTCGTCCGCGCTATAATAAGGGCTCGACTCAGCTACAATATATTTGGTAAGCTTTTTACACTCAAACGCGTCGTACGCTATCTTTTTAACTGTTGACGGAATAGTTACGGTTTTTAAGCTTGTTCCTGAAAAAGCTTCTTTAGCGATAGTTTCCAACCCATCATTAAGATTTATCGAAACAAGCGTTGATTTTTTTCCGTTATCCTCATCATCCCAGTCGAAATAGCAGAAAGCTCTCTTGCCGATAGTTTTAAGTGAAGCGGGGAAAGTCAACGACTCTAAGGGACAATCTACAAACGCGAGCTCGCCTATGGTTTGTAAAGTCGAAGGGAATTCTATTGACTTCATCGGACAGTCGCCGAAAGAACGCATACCGATTTTTATAAGCCCTTCGGGCAGAATAACCTTTTTTATTTTTAAACTGTCAAACGCGCGGTCG